>JALYLZ010000044.1 GCA_030774015.1 Actinomycetota bacterium
TGTGGCACTGCCTCCGAAAGGGCCTTCTGTACGACGAGACCGTCCACGTCGCAAACCGCAACCGGGCGCTCGGACGAGTCCCGAGGGCCGCCTGACCCGCCGGTGGTTGACAAAGGGTGTCTCATCCCTGGCCGAGCGCCCCGTGGCCGTTCATTGCCGGGCAGACGTGGCCTTCCGGGTCGATGGGGTTCCCACAGAACTGGCAGGTGGGCCGGCCCCGGGCGCACACCAGGGCGCCGTGCCGGGAGAGCGAGAGCATCTGTTCGCGGGTGGCCCACAGGCGGAGGCGGTCGGGCTCCGGCTCCGGCTCGGGTGGGCCGACGACGTCCTCTTCCTCCTCCTCCTCGCCCTCTTCGTCGTCCTCATCCTCATCCTCATCCTCGTCGGGCAGGAGCTCCTCGATCTCCAGCAGCAGGAGGTCGCGCTCCTCCTGGTAGCCGATGGACAGGCGTCCGGCCCGCCACATCGGCTCGACGGGGTCCTCCAGCTCCATCGCTTCCTCGGGCGGTCCGGGGCCGGTCTCCTTGCCCACCCGCGCCAGGATCTCCAGGATCGAGGAGGCCAGCAGCTGCACCTGCTGCTTCTCCACCAGCACCGTGGCCAGGGTGGTGCCCTGCCGAGCCTGGATGTAGAAGCTTCGCTGTCCCGGCGGCCCCACGGCCTCGGCCGTGATGCGATCGACCGGATCGAGCTCCACGGGCTCCACGGGCTCCACCGGCTCCACGGGCTCCACCGGCTCCTCGGGCTCCACCGGCTCCTCGGGCTCATCGGGGTCCACGGGCTCATCGGGGTCCACGGGCTCTATCCTCCCACCTTCCGGATGCCCCCCTCCCTGCGAGGCGGAGGCTTCCGCGGCGGCGCGAGGTCGCGGAGGCCGCCGGTGTCGTTCATCCGGAGGATGCGGGGGACGCCTTCTCCGGCCGCCACCACGGACACGGAGGCCGGCGACACGACCAGCCGCTGGAACAGGTCGACGTGCATCCCGGCGTAGTGGGCCAGCAGCAGCCGGATGACGTCCCCGTGCGAGACCAGCGCGACCACCGACTTCGGGTGGGCGGCAGCGATGGTCGCTGCCTGCCGCACCGCACGCTGCTGCACCTCCAGCAGCGTCTCGCCGCCCGGGAACCGCACCGCCGAAGGGGTGGACTGGACCGAGCGCCACAGCTTGGTCCGGGACAGCTGGGCCAGGGTTCGCCCCGTCCAGTCCCCGTACCGAACTTCACCGATGTCCTCGGTCTCGCGGACCTCCAGCCGGCGCGCGGTGGCCAGGGGCTCCGCCGTCTCGCGGCACCGTTCCAGCGGGCTCGAGTAGAGCGCGGAGATCCGGACCGGGGCCAGGCGCTCCACCAGCTCCTGGGCCTGCTCGCGGCCGCGTTCCGAGAGGTGGACGTCGGGGGTCCAGCCGCTCAGGCGCTTGCCGGTGGCGTCGGTCAGCGCGTGGCGTACGAGCAGGAGGATGGGCATGAGGTCGTTCGGAATCGTAGCTCCGGGTGCGAAGCGTGGTCAGTCCGGGGCCAGTGGGAAGCGAACGATGAACGTCGATCCCGCCCCCAGGACGCTCCGGACGTCCACCGTGCCGCCGTGGGACTCCGCCACGTGGCGCACGATGGACAGTCCCAGGCCGGTTCCGCCGGTGGCCCGGGACCGGGCCGGGTCCACGCGGTAGAAGCGCTCGAAGACCCGGTCCAGGTCGCGGGAGGCGATGCCGATGCCCGTGTCGGTCACCCGCAGCTCGGCGCGGCCGTCGCGAGCCCGTACCATCACGCGGACCTCCCCTCCTTCCGGGCTGTACTGGATCGCGTTGTCCAGCAGGTTGTGCACGAGCAGCCCGAGGTCGCTGTCCGAGCCCAGGATCCGCACGCCGGGCTCCGTGTCGACCACCAGGCGCAGGTTGGCCCCGTCCGTCCTGGGGCGGAGCCGCTCGGCCTCCTCGGCCACCACCCGTGCCAGGTCCACCGGTGACCGGTCGGGGAGCCCGCCCTCCAGCCGGGACAGGTCCAAGAGGTCCGTGACCAGGCGGGACAGCCGCCGGGCCTCGTGCTCCACGCGAGCGGCGAACCGCTCCATGGCCGCGGGGTCCTCCGCGGCGGCGTCCTGCATGGTCTCGGCCAGCGCCAGGATCGAGGCCACCGGGGTCTTCAGCTCGTGCGACGCGTTGGCCACGAAGTCCCGGCGAACCCGCTCCACCAGCCGGGCCGCGGTGACGTCCCTGGCCACCAGCACGACGCCGCCCTCGCCGCCGGTCGGAACCGCCGTGGCCTGGATGAGCAGGCCGCCCGTCTCGAGCTCCGCCTCGGCGGGGGAGCCGTCGCTCGCGGCGCGCTGGGCCGCCTCGCGCAGGGAGGCCGGAGTGAGCTCGTCGAGGGTGTCGAACCGCCGCCCCAGCAGGCTCCTGGCCGCGGGGTTCGCGTAGACCACCAGCCCGTCGGGGGCGAAGAGCACGATCCCGTTGGGAAGGGCCGCCAGCACCGCCTCCCGGGCCCCCACCATCCGCTCGAGGTCGGCGGCCCGGGCCCGCTCCTCCTCCAGGGCCCGGCGCGCGGCCTCCCGCTCGGCCCGGCGCCGGCTCAGGAAGGCCACGCCGGCCACCGGCATGCGGAAGGTCGCGTGCACATCGAGGTATCCACCCCGCTCTCAGTGTAGGACCGCGCCTCCGGCAGACCCCGGAGGTTCTCCGGACGTTCATCTCCCGTTTCGCGTGGCGACGCCTCACCGGAAGGTCGCCTCGATACGGTGCAGGCGTGAATGCGACAGGGATCCGGCCGGCCGGGCTCGAGCCGGTGGACTGCCCCGAGTGCCGGTCTGCCGGCTCCGTGTACCGGGACTTCTGCGAGGTCTGCTACGCGGACTTCGCCGATCGTGACGCGGACGCTGAGCCGCTCCGGTTCACCGAGGTGATGGACGAGATCCGGAGGGCCGCCGACCTCGCCGCCGGAGGTTCCCGGTCGGGGCCGGACTTCGCTGCCGCGTGCCGGCGCCTGGAGCGGCTGCTGATGGCCCTCCGCAACCAATTCCTGGAAGACGTGGTGCTGGGCCTGCCCGGAACGGTCTGAGTCCGCTCTAGAAGACTGCGAAGCGGACGATCAGCACCGCCCCCAGCACCAGGCAGTAGATGCCGAACGGGGTCAGCGTCTGGACCTCGAAGTACCGCACCAGGAACTTCACCGAGAAGTAGGCGGTCACCCCTGCGACGATCCCGCCCACCAGGGCCTTCGTCCTGATCCCGTCGCCCAGCGGGCCGAGCAGGTCCGGAAGCTTGTAGACGCCGGCCGCCAGGATGATCGGCGTCGCCAGCAGGAACGAGAACCGCGCCGCGTCCTCGTGGTCCAGCCCCCGGACCAGGCCGGCCACCATGGTGATGCCGGACCGGCTGATGCCGGCCAGCAGGGCGAACACCTGGGAGACGCCGATCACGCCGGCCTCCCGGAACTCCAGGGTGTCCAGGCGCCGGAAGTCCGACCCCTCGTACGTCCCGTGCCGCACGGCCACGGCCTTGACCTCCGCCCGCTTCCGGACGCGTTCCCCGGCCAGCAGGATCACGCCGTTGACCAGCAGGAACACCGACGCCGCCAGCGGTTTCGCGAAGACCACGCGGAACAGGTGCTCGAAGATCACCCCGCTGATGCCCGCCGGGACGGTGGCCACGACGAGCAGCCAGGCCATGCGCTCGTCCGGGGTGTCGATCCGCCGCTTCCCGAGGGTGCGGAAGAACCCACCGATGATCTTGATCCACTCCCGCCGGAAGAACAGCAGCAGCGCCAGCGCGGTCCCCACGTGCAGCGCCACCAGGAAGGCCAGGAAGAACGACTCCGGCCGGGACTGGGCCCTGGCCAGGCCGTGCCACCCCGGGATCAGCGAGGGGATGACGACGGAGTGGCCCAGGCTGGACACGGGGAACAGCTCGGTGACGCCCTGGAGGACGCCCATGACGATCGACTGCACCCACGTGAGCACTCGAGCCTCCGTTCCACGAGTCGCGCGACGCTACCAGCGAGGCGGCCGGGACAACAAGCGTCATGCGGCGGTGGCGGGGGCGACCACTCACGTTGTCTCCGCCGGCCGCAAGGAGGCTCGATGCCCCCGAGGCCTTGGACCGTTGCGTGTAACTCGTGCTACAGTTCAGAATGTAACGATGGAATGGCTGATCATCTCGTACCGATTGCCCGCTGAGCCTTCGAGGCATCGGGTCGCCGTGTGGCGGGAGCTTCGCCGGCTGGGCGCGGTTCCCCTCCAGCAGGCCACGTGGGCGGTTCCGTCCCGGCCGGTGTTCGCCGAGGGCGTGCAACACGCCGTGGCCCTCGTGGAACGGGCGGAGGGCGAGGTCGTGCTCCTTCGCGGGGCACCATTCGACGACACGCACGCGGCCCGGCTCGAGCGGCTGTTCACGGAGGCTCGGGAGGCGGAGTGGATCGAGTTCCTGTCCGATTGCGACAAGCTCGATCGGGAGATCACCGGCGAGATCGGGAAGGAGAAGTTCACCCCCGCGGAGCTCGACGAGGAGGAGCAGAGCCTGGAGCGGCTTCGCCGGTGGTACCGGGAGATCCGGGCGAAGGACGTGTTCCAGGCGCCGTCGGCGGAGCTCGCCGAGCGACGCCTCAAGGCATGCGCCGAAACGCTGGAGGAGTTCGCCGACCGTGTCTACGAAGCAGGAGGAGCACCATGAGCGGATCGAAGAGTGAGCGATCGATGCCATCTGAGGAGCGCCTCACCTGGGCCGCGGCTTGGGCGCGGCTCCGCGCCGGCGCCCTGGAGGCGGCGGAAGGGGCGATGGCCGAGGTTCCGGCCACGCTGAGGCGGCTCCGTGTGGCCCTGCTGGTCACAGCCGTCACGGTGCCGGTGTTCCTCGTCGGCCTGCTGGTCGTCCTGTGGCACGTGGCGTCCTAGACGCAGCGTCGGTCCCGTGAGGGCCAGGAAGGGTGCGCCATGGTGCACGGCCTGATCGTCGCCCTCCTGGGGGCGATCGCGCTTTGGGTCTTCCTGGTCGTCGGCCTGGTGGTGGCCGGGAAGCGGACGGCCGCGCGCGAGCTTGCCACCCTCCTGCCCAACTTGGTGATCCTGTTCCGTGGCCTCCTCCGTGACCCGCGATGCCCTCGGCGCTCGAAGGCGCTGCTGGTGTTCGCCGCCGCGTGGATCGTGTCGCCGATCGACCTCATTCCGGAGTTCATCCCATTCCTCGGGCCGCTGGACGACGCCGTCGTGGCAGCCCTGGTGTTGCGGCATGTCCTGAAATCGACCGGCCCTGAGGTCATCCGCGACCACTGGCGTGGCGACCCCGCCACGCTCGACCGGCTGCTCCGACTGTCCAGGCGCCGGACGGCGCAGCGGGACCCGGGGTGACCCCACCGGCTCCGATCGCGAGCATCCTGCATGAACTGCTTTCACTCCGCGGCTGGGGTGCGCTCGCGCTGGTGTTCGCCCTCCCGGCCCTCGAGGCCTCGGCCTTCGTGGGGTTCGTCTTCCCCGGGGAGATCGCGGTGTTCCTGGGAGGCGTGCTCGCCTACCAGGGCCGCGTGGCCCTGTGGGGAGCCATCGTGGCGGCGATCCTGGGCGCCGTGATCGGCGACTCCATCGGGTTCGAGATGGGCCGGAGGTGGGGCCACGCCATCCTCCGGGGAACCCTCGGGAGGCTGCCCCTCATCGGGCGTCACGTGGACAGGACCCTCGAGCGTGCGAACGCCTACCTCGAGCGCCGAGGACCGCACGCCGTGGTGCTGGGGCGGTTCACGGCGGGACTCCGGGTCATGGTGCCGGGGCTCGCCGGGATGTCGAGGATGCCGTACCCGAGGTTCCTGCTCTTCAACGCCCTGGGGGGGACGCTCTGGGCCACGAGCTTCGTCCTCCTGGGGTTCTTCGCGGGTGCGGCGTGGCGGCAGGTCGAGTCCGTCGCCAGCAAGGCCGGGCTCGTCCTGCTGGCCCTCGTCGTGGTGGGGCTCGTCGTGGGTCGGCTGATCCGCGAGCGTGAGGCGGTCCGCCGGTTGGCCCAACGGCTCGCCGAGCGTCCGCCACTGGCCTGGACCCGCACGCGGTTTCCCCGGCAGGTGGCCTGGGTCAGGCTGCGGCTGGATCCCCGCGCGCCCCGAGGGTTCCCCCTGACCATGGCGCTGACCGCCGGCGCGCTGTGCGCATGGGGGTTCGGGGCCCTGACCCAGGACGTGGTGGGGCACGACGACAGCTCGCGCTGGGACCCTCACGTGGAGTCCTTCGTCCTCGCTCACAGGGCCGGGGCGCTCACGGCGATGATGAAGGCCGTGACCTGGCTCGGTTCGACTGCCGTCCTCATCCCGATGGTCGCGCTTGTCGGAGGCTACTTCCTCCTCAGGAGAAAGGACTGGAGGCCCCTGGCCAAACTGGCGGTCGCACTGGCCGGGGCCGTCGTCCTGGCCGACATCGTGAAGCCGCTGGTGGGTCGGCCCCGGCCGCCGGCCAGGTTCGGCCTCGGGTACAGCTTCAACGGATGGGCCTTCCCCTCCGGGCATGCCACCCAGGCCCTGGCGGTGTGGGGGATGCTGGCCGTGATCCTGGTTGGGGTGGCCAACCGGCACCGTGCCCTGGTGGTGGCCACGGCGGCCTCGATCGTCCTTCTGGTCGGGGCATCGCGCGTGTACCTCGGAGCGCACTGGCTGACGGACGTCCTCGGCGGCTATGCGCTTGGAGGGCTCTGGCTGTGCATCGTCGTGACGGCCCTCGTCGCGGGCAGGGCCGAGCCGCGAGACACGGAGGTCCGGCTACCCCGCGCGGCATGAGGGGATGCCTGCCGGCGGGCGGGTCACGCTGTTCTTCGGACCCCCCGATCAGCTCGGCCGTGTCGGTCTCTCAGCCGCCGGCCCGGACGGCCGCTCCCACCGCACCGGACAGGTCGCCCAGCTCCGTGCCGAGGACGGCCGGCGGGCGGTCCGAGACGAACAGGTGCGGGTACATGGCCTCGGCCACCCCCGCCACGAAGGGCTGGCCCAGCCGGTCGCCCAGCCCTCCCCCCACGATGATGGCCTCGAGGTCCAGCACGTTCTGGGCCGACGCCAGGGCGATCCCCAGCGCCCACACGGCCTCGTCCACCAGCCGCCGCGCCATCCGGTCCTTCTCCTTCAGCGCAGCGGCGATCACGCCGCTGGTCAGCCGGTCGGCGCCCTTGTCCTTCATGACGTCGAACAGGACGGTCTTGTGGCCGCGGTCCTGCCACCGCCGCGCCGTCCGCTCCATCGAGCCCCGGCCGGCGTAGGCCTCCAGGCAGCCCCGCCGCCCGCACCCGCATCGCCGCCCGCCGTCCTGGACGACGGTGTGCCCGATCTCACCGGCCCCGCCGCGGCCCTCCCGGAGCTTGCCGCCCAGGATGAGCCCGCCGCCCACCCCGGTCCCCACGAACACGCCCAGGAAGTCCCGGTACGGACGCCCCGCTCCCCGGCGGAACTCGCCGAGGACCGCGACCCGGACGTCGTTGTCGAGTGTCACCGGAACCCCCCGGAGCCGGCGGGACACGAGCGGGCCGAGCCTGACCCGTTCCCGGAACCCGGGCAGGTTCGGGGAGTTGGAGACCGCGCCCGCTTCACCGTCGATCTCGCCCGGTGACCCGATGCCCACCCCGCCCAGGTCCGTCGCAGGGGCGCCGGCCTGCTTCAGCGCGTCCCGGATGGTGCCCACGATCGCCGTCACCACGTCCGCCGGCCCGGTCTGGGGCGTCGGGACCCGAGTGCTGCCCGCGACGGTCCGGGACCGGAGCAGCGCGGTCTGGATCTTGGTCCCCCCGAGGTCGACGCCCGCCGTGAGCTGGGCCATGGACAGAATGGTAGCCGTGAGCGGCGGCGGCCACGCCACGGCGCAGAGCTCGGCGGACGGCGGGGGTCACCGCTATTCGGGCGAGACGTGGTAATGAGCCACGGTCTCGTCCCGCTCGATGAGGTATCGGTCGTCCTCCGGATAGAAGACGGCGCGGTCGATCTCGTCCCCGGCGAACCCCCGCACGGCCTCCTCCGATTCCCAGAAGGAGAGAGTCACGAACTCGGCCCGGCCGCCGGCGGCCCGCCACAGGACCCACGCGCCCAGGTTGCCCGGCGTCTCCCGGTACTCCCTGAGCCCGGTCCCTCGCAGGTACTCCACGTAGGCTTCGGCGTCACGCTCGTGCGTGGCTCCCCGCCAGATCCTCGCGATCATCCTGTTCTCCTCGGCATCCTCCCGGCGCGGCCCTCCAGCCCAGCTCGATCCGGGACCCTACGCCGCGTTGGGATGGTTCGTGATAGGGACCGGGCCACCCTCGCCATGGCCTGGTCCACTCATTCCGCGGGAATCCGGTGCTAGGTTCGACCTGACTTCACGAGGAGGCAGGTCGCCATGACCGACGAGCCACCCACCACGAATGGTGGGACGAACATCGACCCGCGGCCAGCCGCGGTCACGTTCATCACCACGGAGCACTTCACGCTCCAGGGCGCTCGCTCCGCCACGATCGCCGAGTCGACCGGCCGGGCGACCATGTTTCTTTCATTCGTGAGCGCCGGCCTGGTCGCACTCGGCCTGATGGCGACGGCCGTCCGGCTCGGCACCGCCTTCTACGCCTTCGCGCTCGTCCTCCTTCCCACGTTGGCCTTCGTGGGGCTCGTGACCTTCGAGCGCGTCCTGCAGTCGGGAATCGAGGACCAGGGGTACGCGCGACGGATCGCCAGGCTCCGCGCCTACTACTTCGATCACGAACCGGAGATCACCCCCTACCTGCTCAGCGTTCCCCCCGCCGAGCGGCTCCATGTCCAGGGGTTGTGGAGTGGGAGCTGGCAGGGGTTCCGGACGGTCGCCGGCATGGTCGCCGTGGTCACGTGCGTGCTCGCCGGCGCCGCGGCAGGGCTGGCGGCTGCCCTCGCCGCCGGCCACTCGCTGGCCCTCGCCCTGGCGGCGGGAGTGCTGTTCGCCGCCGGCGCGCTGACCGTGCTGATGAGATACCAGTCTTCCGTCTGGCAGCGGGCCAGCACGGCACCGCTGTTCGTCGAAGGTGGAGCCTCGGGCAAGCAGCCAGCCTGAGGCCCCTCGACGGACGCGTGATCCCGTGAAACTGGCCGCTTGGAGACCGGCTACACGAAGCGCTTGATGAACCCCAGCGCGGTGTCGGCGACCTCTCGCCATCCGCCGTCGATCGTGAGCGCATGTCCCCGGTTGGGGATCTTCACGATCTCCGTGACGCCGTCGTTGCGCTGCTCGCGCTTGTAGGACGCGTTGGAGATCGACCACGGGACGGTGTGATCGAGCTCGCCGGAGATGATCAGCATCGGACCGCGCTCCGGATTCTTCGTGTCGACCTTGGCCTCGGTCCACGGGTTCAGGTTGGCGGCGGCGGCCTGGAAGAGTGGCTCTCCGGGGGTGGGCACGGCGAACTTCTCGTAGAGCTGCTTCGCCTCGTCCTCGGTCACGGCGTTGGCGAACGCATAGCGGAACTGGTCGTACGTGAGCGGGACCGCGCGGCGGCGGTTGGCGGGGTTGCGGAGGACCGGGGACGCCGACCTGAGCGCGGAGATCGGCAGGGGCAGCACGCCTCGGAACGGCGCAGGGGAAATGGCCACCGAGGCAGCCGCCAGACCGCGACCGGCCAGGATCTCCGTCAAGAGTCCGCCGAAGGAGTGGCCAATGACCGCGGGCTTCTTGTCGAGACCACGGATCACCTCGTCGAAGTGGTCGGCGACCTGTCCGACCGACTTCTTGGCGAAGACCTCCGGGTGCTCCTTCGCCTCCTGGACGGTCTCCGGGTCGTCGGGCCAGCCGGGCGTGAGGGCCGCGAATCCCGCCCCGTCGAACAGCCTGGCCCACCGGTCCCAGCTGCTGGGCAGGAGCCACAGCCCGTGGACGAACACGACCGGGGTCTTGCCCGAGGCGTTCGCCTTATCGACCTCGGCCTGCTCCTGCTTCGTGACGGTCGTCATACGCCCTCCCCTGCCCGGGTCGCGCCGGATCGCGGCCTCCCCTGGAACGATGAGCCTCGGGCCGGAACCTCGCAAACGCCGAGCCGGTCACTCTCGGGCATCAATCCGTCGCCACGGCCTCCCGGAGCAGGTCGCGGTCGTGCGGATAGGACAGGAGGCCGGCCGCGTCCTTCACGGGCAGCCACCGGAGCTCGTCGACCTCCTCCGTGGGATGGAACGAGCCGCCCTCCGGCGTCATGACCCAGTAGGACACCACCTTGGGGCGGCCCTTTCGGTCTCGGTATCGAGCGCTCGAGAGCCGGCGACCGAGCCGGCACCGCATCCCGGTCTCCTCCTGCACCTCCCGCAGCGCGCCGTCCTCCTCGCTCTCGCCCGGCAGGAGCTTCCCCTTGGGGAGGCTCCAGTCGTCGTAGGCGGGACGGTGCACCAGGGCCACCTCGAGCTGTCCGGACCGATCCGGGCGGAGCACGACGCCGCCCGCGGCCCGGACCGTGCCCTCCATGCGCTGAACCGTAGCCCACGATGCACGGGGCTATGCTCCCCGTCGTGCGGGGAGACCGAGTTCCGGAGGCGAAATCCGGCCGCGAGGTCGAGTGGCAGTTCGACGCGCTCGACGTCCGCCCGGTGGAGCGGTGGCTGGCACCGTACGTCGCCACCGCGACCGCCGGCCTTGCCGGCGACGAGGGTGACGCTGGCGTCTCCGCCGGCAGCCGGGGCGCCGGCCCCGCCAGGTTCACCGTTCGCCCCGAACCGGCCCGCTTCCAGGTGGACGTCTACGCCGACACCGACGACTGGCGCCTGTTCCGGGCCGGTTTCTCGCTCCGTGTCCGCCGGCACGGCCGGGCCGCCGAGGCCACCCTGAAGTCGTTCGCGCCGCCGAAGGACGGGCTCCGGGACCGCAGCGAGCTCAACGAGGCCGTGCCGAACCTCGACCTGGACACCCTCCCCGCGAGCGGGGGCGAGGTCGGGCGGCGGGTCAGGGCGGTGGCCGGCACCCGGCCGCTCCAGCGGATCCTGGAGGTCCGGACCCGGCGGCAGAAGTACGCGCTCGAGGTGGGCGGCCGGGGAGCGGCGGAGATCGCCCTCGACCGGACCAGCATCCGGTCGGCGCCCGGTCAGGAGCCCGCGCGGCTTCGGCGGGTCGAGGTCGAGATGCGGGACGGCGAGCTGGAAACGGTCGAGCCGTTCGTCCGGGCCATGGCCGAGCAGTGCGGCCTCCGCCCCGCGAAGCTGTCCAAGTTCGAGGCCGGGCTCATGGCCCTGGGCCTGGGACCGCCTCCGCCGCCCGACCTGGGCCCAGTCGAGGTGGGTCCGGCCCCCTCCGTCGGCGAGCTGGCCTTCGCGGCACTTCGGCGGCACTTCGGCGCGTTCCTGGAGAACGAGCCCGGGACCAGGCTGGGCGAGGACCCGGACGCGCTGCACGACATGCGGGTGGCCACGCGGAGGATCCGGGCGGCCATCAAGCTGTTCGAGGAGGTCCTGCCGGTCCGGGTGGTCCGAGCCAGGGACGAGCTCCGCTGGGTGGCGGACGCGCTGGGCGCGGTGCGGGACCTCGACGTCCAGCTGGAGCGGCTCCAGGGGTGGATCGACGAGGCGGACCGGGGCGACCGGGAGCCGCTGGCCGCGCTGCGCGGGGTCCTGGAGTCCGAGCGGGAGGAAGCCCGCGCGGTGTTGCTCGAGGTGCTGGACTCGGCCCGGTACCGGCGCCTGGTGACCGGCCTCATCGGGCTGCTTCGGCGGGGACCGCTCCGCACGTCACCGGCGTCGCGGGTGCCCGCCGTGGTGGTGGCGCCGGAGCTGGCGGCGGCGCGCTACCGCAAGGTGCGGAAGGCCGCGCGCCGGCTGAAGGGCGACCCCGCCCCGGAGGACTTCCACCGCGTCCGTATCCGGGGCAAGCGCTTTCGCTACACGCTCGAGTTCCTGTCCGAGCTGTACGGGGACGAGCCCGGGCCGCTGATCAAGCGGCTGGAGAAGCTTCAGGACCACCTGGGTCTCCTCCAGGACGCCGTGGTGGCGGTGGCCCGGCTGCGAGGCCTGGCCGTCCGAGAGGACCTCTCGCCCACGACCGTCTTCGCCATGGGGCAGGTGGCCGAGCGGTACCGGCGGCAGGCCGCCGACCTCCAGAAGCGTGCGCCGAAGGTCTACCGGCAGGTGCTGGGAAAGCGCTGGAAGGAGCTCCACAAGACCATGGAGCGGGTTCGCGCCGCGTCCGGGTGGAGCGACCGCCGGCCGGTGCTCCGGCCGGTCGAGCCGGCTCCCACGCCCGCGATCGTCCCCGCCGCCACCGGCGGATCGGCCTGAGGCCTGAAGCCCGGAGGGGAGCCGGCCCTGACCCTCATCCTGGTCCGCCACGCGGCGGCGTTCCCCGAGGATCTGTCCCGGTGGCCGGACGACAGCCGGCGACCGCTGACCCCCGAGGGGGAGCGCCGGTTCCGCGAGGCCGCCCGGGGGTTCGGCCCGCTGACGCCGCCGCCCGGCGTCGTCCTGGCCAGCCCATTCTCCCGAGCCTGGCGGACCGCGGAGATCCTCCAGGAGGAAGCCGGATGGCCGCCGCCTCTGCCCGCCGAGGCCCTGGAGAAGGAGCGGACGCCCCGGGACGCGGTGGAGGCCGTGGAGGCCGTGAAGGCCATCCGGGCCCAGGCGGGGAAGGCGGTGGTGGCCCTGGTCGGCCACGAGCCGAACCTGACCGAGCTCGCTTCCACGCTGCTGGTGGGGGACGCCTCGACGGTTCGGATCGACCTGGACAAGGGCGGCGCGATGGCCCTCGGCCTCGACCAGGGCCTGGCTCGAGCCACGCTGCGGTGGCTGGTCACGCAGGAGGCGCTTCGGACCCTCGGGCGATGAGGTCGGGGGCGGCGAGGCCCGCCTCCGTCCCCATATCCCGGATGACCTCCTCCACCACGGCCCGCACCGAGCGGAACACGTCGGCCACGCTCTCCCGTGCGTTCACCACGGAGAAGTCGTGGCGCTCCGCCAGGCGGCGGAACTCCGCCAGCAGCAGACGCTGGTATTCCACGAAGCTGTCGTACACCGACCCGTTGGGCAGGAAGTCCTGGCCCGACTCCCAGTAGTCAAACCCCGTGCTGCCGACCACCCGCGGCAGCAGGTGGTCGACGTCGATGTCCAGGTAGATCACCCGGTCGGGGACCAGGGCGAACCCGTACAGGTCCTCCATCCACTGCACCGAGACCCCCCGCACGGCGGCCCGGGCGATGAGCGAGAAGATGTAGCGGTCGGCCAGCACGACCATCCCGGCCCGCAGGCCGGGGAGGATCTGGCGCTCCAGCCGGTCCCAGAAGTCCGTGGCGTAGAACAGGTTCAGGGTGATCGCGTCGAGGGTGTGTCCCTCCTTGGCCCGCTTGATGCCCGGGCCGGCCAGGTCGGAGCGGACCAGGCCGGTGTCCAACACCGCGTAGCCCATCTCCTCGATCCATTCCTTCAGCAGGGAGACCTGGGTGGAGCGGCCGGCCCGGTCGGTGGCCTCGATCACGATGAGCCGCCCCGGCACGACGTCGCCCTCGATGCCGGGAGGCCGGTCCCCGTAGAACTTCAGCTCGGTCACGCGCTCACACCCCCGAGGCGGGACGGCCCACCAGGTACCGGCCGATCAGGCCGGTCTCCCGGAGCGCGTCCCGCACGCCGGCCTCGTCGATCCGCACCACGCCGTCCAGGTGCGGCCGCACCAGCTCCCGCATCTCGTGCTGCTGGCGGATCAGGTTGGCCGTGGCGTCCATCCGGACCAGCGAGTACTCGTCCGCCAGCCGGTCGTACTCCGCCTTGATCAGCCCCTGGTACATCCGGAACGACTCCTCGGGGTCGGGGCTGAGGCCGAGGTCGAGCCCGGCTTCGTAGTACCTGAACCGCATCCGCCCCTCGCTGATGCGGCGGATGGCCTCGGGGAGCGGGACGTCGAAGTAGAAGGCCAGGGTGGGGGGGACCGCGAACGAGTACAGCCGGCGGAGCCACGACCGGCTGACGCCGCGGACGGCGTCACGGGCGAACGCCGTGTAGACGTAGCGGTCCGCCAGGACGATGGCCCCGGCCTGGAGCGCCGGCAGGATCTGGGCGTGGATCCGGTTCGCGAAGTCGGCCGCGTGGATCAGGCTGAACGAGACGGGGGACAGGAGCCGCCGCCGCTTTCCCCGGCGGGTGGTCGCCTTCACGATCGGAGAGGAGTTCCACTCCGTGAACACCACCAGGTAGCCCTGGCTGACCAGCCACTTGTACAGCAGGTCGAGCTGCGTGCTCTTGCCCGATCCGTCGATCCCCTCGACGATGAACAGCCGGCCGGGGAACTCCACGTCGCTCACCACCGCTTCCACGTTGACTCCCCGTTCAATCCGCCTGGATCACCAGCTTCTTCCCGAACGCCCTGGCGAAACGACCGGCGAGGGACTCTCGGCGCCAGGGGTCGTGGATCGGCGCCAAGAGCACCACGCTCTTTCGCCGCACCTCACAGATTACCTCCGGCGCCTCCCCGGGCGGGAGCCGGTGCTCCATCTCGTCGGCCAGCTCGAGGATCGCGCTCTCCCGGGCCACGAGCCCGCCGTCCGCGGAGGTCAGCAGGGGCCGGTAGTCCTGCCACCGCGTGCCCTCGTCGCCGGCCCCCTTGATCACGGTCGCCAGCAGGGCCAGCTCCCGGTGCGAGAAGCCGGCCAGGTCGGCCTCCGTGACGATGTCGGCGGCGTGCACGTGCCGGCGGTAGTAGTCGACGCTCCGCCCGATGTCGAGCACCACGGCGGCGTGGGCCACCCGCTCTCGGGCGGCGGCGTCGACCTCGCCGTCCAGCGATTCCAGCAGCGCCGTCCCGATCTCCGCCCGGCGGGAGGCCCGCTCCGAGCTCCAGGCCGGGAACCGCGACACCAGAGCCAGGACCGAAGCCTCCCGGGCCTCGGCGGCCGGCGAGGGCGACAGGGACAGCGCGTCCAGGGCCACCCCTTCCCGGAGGCCCTGGCCCGACACGATCAGCCTGGACGCACCGGCTGCCTCCAGCATGGCCAGGGTGGCCAGGGCTCCGCCCACGATGGAGTCGGCCCGGTCCCGGTTCAGCCCCGGAACCGACCGGCGACGCGACAGCCGGCGCGACGCCAGGAGATCCGCGAGGTCCTGCACGCGCTTTCGGGCAAGGACGTACCCGTGGAGGCGGGGGATCGGATAGCGGGTCCCCTGCCGGTCCACCTTGGCCAGGTTCCGGATGGTGCCGCCCGTGCCGATCACGCCCTCGTCCGGCCCCAGCGGCTCGATCCCCGCGCCCGCCAGCGTCTCGGCCACGTGGTCGCGGAGGGCCTGGATCTCGTCCCCGTCCGGCGGGTCGCTCTCCAGGAACCGGTCCGACAGGCGCAGGCTCCCGAGGGGCAGCGTCCACGACCGGACCATCTCCCGATGCTCGAAGCGGGAGACCTCCAGGCTGCCGCCGCCGACGTCCACCACCAGGCCCGATTCGACGTCCAGGCCGTGGACGGCCCCCAGGAAGGCGAACCGGGCCTCTTCGTCGCCGTCGATGATCCGGACCTCCAGCCCGCTGCCGCGCCGGACCTCCTCCACGAGCTCCTCGCCGTTGTCGGCCTCGCGGACAGCCGACGTGGCCACCACCACGATCCGGGACGCCCCCGCGCCCTCGGCGATGGAACGGAAGTCGCGGATCGCCTCCGTGGTCCGGCGCACGGTCTCCGGACCGAGCCGGGAATCCTTCCCCAGGTCACGGGCCAGGCGAAGAGGGGACCGGCTGTCGGCGAGGACCTCCAGGTGCCGCCCCGGCCCGATCCGGATCACCACCACACGGCCGGAGTTCGATCCGATGTCGATGACGGCGAGCGCTCGTTCCATGCGTGCGGGACCCCTGCGGCGGGAGGGTGGGGCGGCCGAGCGCAGAATAGGTTTCTACCCCAGGTCCCTGGGCACGACGAGCTCGACCAGCTCGGCCCGGCCCCGGTCGAGCTCCTTCCAGGGCGACTCCAGGATCCGCAGGGTGGCCAGGGCGGCGGTGGGGAACTTCGCCTCCAGCCTGGCCCGCTGCTTGCCCCGGGCGGCCAGGGTCAGCGCCAGGAACTGGAGGCCCGGGTTGTGGCCGATCACCATGACCGACTGGACGGAGGCCGGGACCCGCCGCAGCCTCGCCAGCAGGTTTCCCTCGTCCGCCCCGTACAGCGAGCGCTCCACCTTGATGGCGACCGCCTCGCCGAACGCGGAGGATACCCCCTCCAGGGTCTGGCGAGCTCGCAGCGCGGACGAGCACAGCACGAGCGACGGCTGGATCCCCGATTCCCGAAGGTGCTGCGCGATCTTCTTGGCGGCCTTGCGGCCCCGGGGGGACAGCGGCCGCTCGTGGTCCTCCAGCCCGGGGTCGTCCCAATCCGACTTGGCGTGCCGAAGGAGGTAGAGGTAGCGGACCGGTGTGGTCATGCTCAGGCCGGGGCCGGAATCAGCTCTGCCAGGAGGGCACGGACCCGCCGCTCGATCTCGTCGCGGATCTCGCGGACCTCGGCCAGCGACCGGCCGGCCGGGTCGGGAAGGTCCCAGTCCAGGTACCGCTTGCCGGGGTAGACGGGGCAGGCGTCGCCGCACCCCATGGTCACCACGACGTCGGCGGCTTCGACGGCCCCGGTGGCGAGGGGCTTCGGGAACTCCTTTGACAGGTCCAGGCCCACCTCCTCCATGGCCTCGACCACCCGCGGGTTGATCTCGCCGGCCGGGGTGCTGCCGGCGGATCGGACGCGCACGCGCCCCCGTGCGACCTGGTCGAGCAGCGCCGCCGCCATCTGGCTTCGGCCGGCGTTGTGCACGCACACGAACAGGACCTCCGGTACGTCGTTCATGGGACCGTTCGCAGTGTAGGGGCTGGAGCGAGCACCCACGCCGGAAGCCACCTCGGGCCGGCAACTCTTCGGGGCCCGTTCACGTGCCGTTCATCTTCGCGCTCCGGCCCGTTCATCTGGCCCCGATAGCGTCCCGGCCGTGGATGTCGGGCGCCTCACGATGAAGGACACCCACGCACGCCAAGCCCGTGCAGCCGCGGGGTTCCGCGGCTTCCCCGGGAGGGGCTTCGGCCTCCGCCACCTTTCCCCGGCCCCCACCGAAGCCCCTCCCGGGGATGGGCCCCAAGGAGACGACGAAGGAGGAGTTGAGCATGCGTAGATCCACCAGAAGGGCAGCCGGCCTCGCGTTGGGGTTGGCTGTCGTCCTGCTCGCTGCGGCATGCAGCAAGAACAGCACCACCACGAATGGGAGCACCGGGCCGTCCGGCGCCACGAACACCAGCCCTTCCGGGCCGGTCACCGGATCGGTGAAGGTCTCCGGGTCCTCCACCGTCCTGCCCATCAGCCAGCTGCTGGCCCAGGAGTTCTCGCAGCAGAACTCTGCCGTACAGATCAGCGTGGACGGGCCGGGCACGACCGACGGGTTCGTCCTGTTCTGCAAGGGCCAGACCGACATCAACGACGCGTCCCGGGCGATCTCGTCCGATGAGGTCACGGCCTGCAAGCAGGGCGGGGTCGACTACATCGAGCTCGCGATCGCCTACGACGGCATCACCGTGATGACCAACCCCGCGAACACGTCGGTCAACTGTCTCAGCAAGGCCGACCTCTATGCGCTGATCGGACCGGAGTCGAAGGGCTTCAAGAACTGGTCCGACGCCAACGCGCTGGACAAGCAGCTCGGCGGGGCGGGGAACTTCCCCAACGAGCCCCTCGACCTCGTCGGCCCCGGCCAGGAGTCCGGCACGTGGGGATCGTTCATCGACCTGGCCCTCAAGGACATCGCCGACTCGCGGAGCCAGCCCGACGACACCACCCGCCCCGACTACCAGTCGTCGGCGAACGACAACGTGATCATCCAGGGCATCGAGGGCTCGCAGTCGTCGCTCGGGTGGGTGGGATTCGCCTACGCCGAGGCCAACGCACAGCAGGTGAAGATCCTGGGTGTGTCGCCGGACGAGAACAAGGGCGGCGGGGGGAACTCCGACTGCGTGACGCCGAGCCGGGACACCATCGCCAACCAGTCCTACCCGCTGTCGCGGACGCTGTACCTCTACGTGAACAAGGCCAAGGCGCAGGGCAACCCCGCGCTGCGGGCGTTCGTGGACTTCTACCTGACCGACGCCGGCATCACGACGGGCGTCCAGCAGGCCGGATACGTCGACCTGCCGAGCGACCAGATCTCCAAGACCCGATCGACCTGGAGCAGCTTCGAGGGTGCGTAGCGCGATTCGAGCCGGGCGGGCCAGTCCGGCCGGAGATGGAACCGATGCGGGGGCCGGGTTGATCCCGGCCCCCGCTCCCGGCGTTTCCGGGGGGTAGGGGAGGCATGGCACAGCTCGAGATCACGGCGCCCGCCCGGCTGACCGCCGCCGACCTGGCCGGCAGCGCTCATCGTCGCCGGAAGGAACGGGCCATCCGGATCGCGTTCATGGCCGCGGCCGGGTTCTCGATCCTGGTCAGCGCGCTCATCGTCGTGTCGCTCCTGGGCAAGGCGGTGCAGTTCCTGACGCTCATCCGTCCCTCACAGCTGCTCGCCGGAGGCTGGTTCCCACGTCAGGGGGACTTCGGAATCTCGACGCTGCTGGCCGGGACTTTGATCGTCTCGGTGATCGCGATGCTCGTCGCAGCGCCGCTCGGCCTCGGTGCCGCGATCTACCTCTCGGAATACGCGCGGCCCCGGGCCCGCCGGGCCCTCAAGCCGATCCTCGAGACCCTGGCCGGGATCCCGAGCGTGGTCATGGGGTTCTTCGCCCTCAACGTGATCAGCCCCCGGTTGGTCCAGGCGCTGTTCGGTCGGGCCACGTCGATCTTCAGCCTCGCGGCCGCCGGCATCGGGGTCGGCATCCTGGTCACGCCGCTCGTCGCGAGCGTGGCCGAGGACGCGATGTTCGCCGTGCCGCGGACGTTGCGGGAGGCCGCGTACGGGCTCGGCGCCAAGAAGCGCGTCACCAGCCTGCGAGTGGTCTTCCCGGCAGCCGTCTCCGGCATCGTGGCCGCCCTCATTCTGGGCATCTCGCGGGCCATCGGTGAGACCATGGTGGTGGCGATCGCCGCCGGAGCGACCGGAGGCTCGCTGTTCACCCTGAATCCCCTGCACTACGGCCAGACGATGACGACGGCCATGAGCTCGCTGGCGATCGGATCCGATGCCGTCGGGGGGAATTCGGCGGCTGCGGCCTTCCCCAGCCTGTTCTTCGTGGGCCTGGTCCTGTTCGTCCTGACCCTGCTGCTGAACATCGCGGCGAACCGCTTCGTTCGCCGCGTGCGGAGGCGGTACTGATGGCGTGGCGGTCCGATCCGGCGAGCGGCGTCGTGGCCGTGCCCGACACGACGGCCACGCGCATCGTGCGGGCGGCCCTGCGCGGCAAGCGATTCCGCATCGGCGACTACGTCGTTCAGATCCTGTTGCTGATGACGCTGATGGTCGCGCTCGGTGTCCTCGTCGTGCTCCTCGGCAACGTGGCGGTGCGCGGGATACCCGTGCTGGCCGATCGCGGAACCAGCTTCCTCACGTCGACGAACTCGACGTTCCCCTTCCTGGCGGGCGTGAAGCAGGCGGTCGTCGGCTCGCTCGAGCTGCTGGCCATCGTGCTCATCTTCGCGGTCCCGCTCGGCGTCGGGGCCGCCGTGTACCTCGAGGAGTACGCCAGGGACACCTGGATCAACCGTATCCTCGTCACGAACGTGCGGAACCTCGCCGGTGTCCCGTCCATCGTCTACGGCATCCTGGGCCTGATCATCTTCGCCGAGTTCCTGAAGCCGCTGACCGGCGGGCTGACGGTCATCTCCGGTGGGCTGACCCTCTCTGTGGTGGTCCTGCCCATCGTCATCATCACCTCGAGCGAGGCGCTGCGAGCCGTGCCGAACAGCATCCGGGAGGCCGGGTTCGGGGTCGGGGCGACCCGGTGGGAGGTCATCCGGAGCCACGTGCTCCCGTCGGCCGCTCCCGGCATCTTCACCGGGGCGATCCTCACCCTGGCCCGGGCGATCGGGGAGACGGCGCCGCTGCTCCTGGTCGGCGCGCTGCTGGGGTTCTTCGCGCCGGGCAACGTGGGGTTCTTGGGGCAGCTCCGTGGCCCATACACGTCACTGCCAACCCTCATCTTCAGCTGGTCCACGCAGGCCGATCCCAACTTCCGGAATCTCACCGCAGCTGCCATCATCGTGCTGATGGCCGTGCTGCTCACGGTCAACGCGGCCGCGATCGTGCTGAGGAACCGGTATGAGCGAAAGTGGTGAACACGTGGACGCATCGACCGTGACCCGTTCCGACCCGTCCGAGCGGTCCATCCACCTCGAGCGCACGGCGCGAGAGCGCGCCACCGAGGTTCCCGACGACGCCGAGGTCGTATTCGAGGTCAAGGACCTGGGGGTCTCCTACGGGGGCGTCCGCGCCGTGGAGAACGTGAGCCTCGACGTGTACGAGAAGCAGATCACGGCGCTGATCGGCCCGTCGGGCTGCGGCAAGACGACGGTCCTGCGATGCCTGAACCGGATGAACGACCTCATCGACGTCGCCCGGGTGGAGGGGACGATCCGGTACCACGGCGTGGACCTGTACGAGGCCGGGATCGACCCCGTCGAGGTTCGCCGCCGCATCGGCATGGTGTTCCAGAAGCCCAACCCCTTCCCCAAGTCGATCTACGACAACATCGCGTTCGGTCCGAAGATCGCCGGGTTCAAGGGCAACATGGACGAGCTCGTGGAGGAGTCGCTCACCCGCGCGGCGCTGTGGGACGAGGTGAAGGGCAAGCTGAAGACCTCGGCCACGGAGCTCTCCGGGGGGCAGCAGCAGCGGCTGTGCATCGCCCGGTGTATCGCGGTCCAGCCGGACGTGATCCTGATGGACGAGCCCTGCGCGTCGCTCGACCCGATCGCCACGCTGAAGATCGAGGAGCTGATGTACCAGCTGGTGTCCGACTACACGATCGTGATCGTGACCCACAACATGCAGCAGGCCGCCCGGATCAGCGATCGCACCGCCTTCTTCACCGTGGAGGTCAAGGACGACGGCCCCCGCGTGGGAACGGTGGTGGAGTACGACCTGACCGACCACATCTTCACCAACCCGAAAGACCCCCGAACGGAGGACTACGTGACCGGGCGATTCGGATGAGAGAGGAAACGCGCCGCCGCTTCCACGACGACCTGGCTCAGCTCCAGGCCACACTGTACCGGGAGGCGGACCTGGCGACGACGGCGGTGGCGCGCTCGGTCGAAGCGCTGGTCCACCGCAACAACGAGCTGGCCCATGCGGTGATCGACGGGGACGACGAGGTCGACGAGTGCTATCTGGAGATCGAACGGCACATCCTGGAGATGATCGCGCTCCAGACACCCGTCGCGACCGATCTCCGGCTCGTGTCGGCGATCCTGCACACGAACCTCCACCTGGAGCGGGTCGGCGACCAGGCCGTGAACATCGCCAAGATCTACCTGCTCACGCAGGACCTCCCCACCGACTCCACGATCCTGTCGCACCTCCAGGAGATGTCCGACATCGTCTGCCGGATGCTCCGGACGGCGATCGACTCGTTCGTGCGCCGGGACCTGGAGCTGTGCCTGCGCCTGCCGGAGATGGACGACCCGGTCGATCTGCTGAACCGGGGGATGTATCTCCAGGTCCTTCGGCTGGCCGGCCACCCCGCGGCCCTGGAATGGGGGATCCAGATGAACGTCGTCGCTCGGCAGCTCGAGCGTGTGGGCGACAACGCCGTGGACATCGCGGAGCAGGTCGGGTTCCTGCTGACGGGGGAGTTCCGCGAGTTCACCGACGCATCCCACCTGATTGAACCGTAGGCGGCCGGCCGCTCACCGGGGAGTTCCGTGAGCTCACCGACGCCTCCCAGCCCGCGACCGGCCCCCAGCGGCGAGGCCCTCGTCCTCGTGGTGGAGGACGAGCCGGCCCTGGCCGAGACCGTCCAGTACTCGCTCCAGCGCGAGGGATTCCGGGTGGCCGTGGCCGAGGACGGGGCAACCGCGGTGGAGCGGTTCCGCGCCGAACGGCCGTCCCTGGTGCTGCTCGACCTGATGCTGCCCCAGCTGGCGGGGCTGGACGTCCTGCGGCTGATCCGCTCGGAGTCCGACGTGCCCATCGTGGTCCTCACGGCCAAGGACTCGGAAGCGGACAAGGTCGCCGGCCTGGAGCTGGGGGCCGACGACTACGTCACCAAGCCCTTCTCCATGCGGGAGCTGACCTCGCGGGTCCGAGCCCACCTCCGCCGGGCGGGGATGGCGAAGACCCCTGCCTCGCCGGAGCCCGGCTCGGCCCTGGAGGGCGGGCCCGTGGCCATGGACACCGACCGGCACGAGGTGCGCATCCGTGACGAGCTGGTTCCCTTGCCCCCCAAGGAGTTCGAGCTGCTGGAGCTCCTGCTGGCCCGGAAGGGCCGCCTGCTGACCCGCGACTACCTGATCGAGGAGGTGTGGGGGGCGGACTACGTGGGGGACACCCGGACCCTGGACGTCCACGTGAAGCGCCTCCGCCAGAAGATCGAGGAGGACCCCCACCGGCCGGTGCACCTGATCACGGTGCGCGGGCTGGGCTACCGGTTCGTGGACTGACCGGAGCGCCGGGCCGTCACCACCGGCCCCAGTGCGCGACCTCGTCCAGCGCTCGCCGCTGAAGGCGGCGGGAGGACCCGGGGCGCCGCTCCTCGGGGGCCGGATAGCCGAACCCCAGGGCTCCGATGGGCCGGACGCCCGGCGGGACCCCCAGGCGGGCCAGCAGCCCGCGCTCGCCGTGGAAGATCCCGAACAGCCAGCCCCCCAGGCCCTCGTCCACGGCCGCCAGCAGCATGAGCATGGCCGCCATCGCCGCGTCGACGTCCCAGTACGGCACCGGCCATCCCTCCTCGACCTGCATCCCCGCCCCGGCCTTGTCCGGCCGCGAGTAGCGCTCGAGGTAGGCCTGCTTGTTCGACAGCGGGAGAACGATCACCGGAGGTCCGGCGGCGAGGTCGGCCGGCTTCCAGGGCCAGTCGGGCTCATCGGTCGCGGCCCAGAAGCTCGCCACCTCCCCGGGCGTGCGCAGGACCAGGAAGTCGACCCCCTGGCTGAACCCGGCGGACGGACCCCGCCGGCCCGCGTCCAGGATCCGTCGCAGGTTGGCCTCGGGAACCGGCCGCTGCTCGAAGCTCCGGACCATCCGCCGCCGCCTGACCACGGTCGTGAACTCCACGCCACCTCCTCGGATCTCGTGTTCCGCCTCCCGGCCCAGCCGGCCCGCGGGGATGGTCTCACGCCCCCGAGGCGTGCGGCCGGTTGGACAGCCGGCCGTGCCGCTCGATAGCCTCCGCACCGTTTCGCCCGACCACAGGAGACCGCGGCGTGCCGTTCCAGGCCATTCCCAGGGAACAGTCCTTCTTCGGGCTGTTCGAGAGGGCGGCCGCGAACGTGGCCGAGGGCGCCCGCGAGCTGGCCGCGCTGACCGCCGACCTGGGCGGTGCGGAGTCGGCCAGCGCTCGCATCCGCGACATCGAGCACGAGGGCGACGAGCTCACCCACCGCATCATGGCCACGCTCAACACCACGTTCGTGACCCCGTTCGACCGGGAGGACATCTACCGGCTGGCCACGGTGCTGGACGACATCCTCGACGCCGCTGAGGCCGTGGCGGACCTGCTGGTGCTGCACCGCATCGAGGAACCCCTTCCCGAGCTCCGCCAGCAGGCCGACGTACTGGTCCGTTCCACCCAGGCCATCTCGCAGGCGGTGGCGCGGCTCCGATCGCTGAACGGCCTGAACGGCTACCTCATCGAGATCAACCGCCTGGAGAACGAGGGCGACCGGATCTACCGCAAGACCATCGCGCGGCTGTACTCGGGCGAGTTCCGGGCCATGGAGGTCCTGAAGTGGAAGGACATCCTGGACCAGATGGAGACCGCCATCGACGGTTGCGAGGACATCGCCAACGTCATCGAGTCCATCACCCTCAAGCATGCCTAGCCTCCCCGCGGCGCGAAGCGCTCGACCGTGACCGCGGTCGTCCTGGTGGTCCTGGTCGCGCTGGCGTTCGACTTCTTCAACGGGTTCCACGACGCGGCGAACTCGATCGCCACGGTCGTCTCCACGCGGGTGCTCTCGCCGCGGCTGGCCGTTGCCTGGGCGGCGTTCTGGAACTTCGCGGCGCTGCTGCTGGGGACGAGCGTCGCCGCCACCATCGCCACCGGGGTGGTGCAGCCCGACGTGTTCACGGTGGGGGTCATCTTCGCCGGCCTGGTCGGCGCCATCGCCTGGGACATCATCACCTGGTACTTCGGCCTTCCCACCAGCTCATCGCACGCGCTGGTGGGCGGCATGATGGGAGCGGCGGTGGCCAGGGCCGGGTGGCACTCGCTGATCGGTGACGGCATCCGCAAGATCGCCGTGTTCATCGTGCTGTCGCCGATCATTGGCCTGCTGCTGGCCTTCACCATCATGACCACGGTGTTCTGGGTGTTCCACCGGTACCGGAAGGTCGACAAGCTGAACCGGGGCTTCCGCCGGACCCAGCTGGTGTCAGCCGCCGGCTTCAGCCTGGGCCACGGGACCAACGACGCCCAGAAGACCATGGGCGTGATCCTGGCCCTGTTGATCGCCACCCATCACCTTCCGCCGGATGCCGGGGTCCCCTGGTGGGTCAAGATCGCGGCGCTCACGGCGATCGCCGCGGGGACCGCCTTCGGCGGCTGGCGGATCGTTCACACCATGGGATCGCGCATCACCAAGCTCCAGCCGGTGGGCGGGATGAGCGCCGAGGCCGCCGCGGCGGCCACGCTGTTCTTCACCGCGCACGCCGGCATCCCGGTGTCCACGACGCACACCATCACGGGCGCCATCGTGGGGGTGGGGACCACCCAGCGGCTTTCCGCGGTGCGGTGGGGCGTGGCCGGCCGGGTGGTGTGGGCGTGGATCCTGACCATCCCGGCGGCGTTCGCCATCTCGTGGGTCACCGAGCTGATCGTGCGAGCCCTGTCGTGAGAATCGGTCGGCGGGCGTGGTTCTTCTTCGCCACGGCGGCGGTGTGCCTCCTGCTGTACCCGGCCAACTTCCCGGAGTTCCGGTGGGTGAACCTGGCCGCGACGGGCCTGGCCGCGTTCTGGGGGATCATGCTCTCGATCGAGGCGCTGGCCGGACGGGGCCGGGGCGAGCGCAGCGCCGGTCTCGACTGAAGCGCGCTCGGTGCGCTACGCGTGCTTCAGGACCGACGACTCGATGATGTTGGCCACGTTCTCCAGGCCGTCGACGGCCCCCTCGAGGTTCTCGATGACGTCCTTCCACTTCAGGACGTCCATGGCCTTGTAGTCGCCCGAGAACAGGTCCGCCACGGCGCGGCGGTAGATGCGGTCGCCCTCGTTCTCCAGGCGGTTGATCTCGACCCAATAGGGCTCCAGCTTGTCCCGGTCCATGCGCGGGAACACCTCCAGGGCCTGCTCGGTCTGCTGCGCTCCCCGGAGCAGCACGTCGGCCAGGGCCTTCATCTCCGGTAGGGGCTCCTCGATGCGATGCAGCACGAACAGGTCGGCCACCGCGTCCACCGAATCCAGGACGTCGTCCAGCGCGGACGCCAGCGCGTAGATGTCCTCACGGTCCATGGGGGTGACGAACGACGTGTTCAGCCGGCGGATGATCTCGTGGGTGACCTCGTCGCCCTCGTGCTCGCGGTCCTGGATCCGCCGGGCCTTGGCCTCGACGTCGGTGTAGTCCTCGATGAGGTCCTTCAGCATCTCGGCGGCCGTCCGCAGGTTCCGGGCGGACTCCGCGAACAGTCGGAAGAACTCGTCGGTTCGCTGGGAGATCTTGAGCTTCACCGGGGCTCCTTCCTGGTCATGCGGTGGACACTCTACGGAGCCTGCCGCCGTCAGGCCATCGGGCTCGGGCCCGGCATACACTGGACGCAGGACGAGCCGGAGGTCGAACCATGCCAGACCAGGACCAGCACGAGGACTTCATGCCCCTCCAGGGCATTGACCACGTCGAGTACCACGTGGGGAACGCGCGACAGGCCGCCTACTACTACTCGAAGGCGTTCGGGTTCAAGGTGACCGCGTACTCGGGGCCCGAGACCAAGGTTCGGGACCGGGCGTCCTGGGTGTGCGAGCAGGGCGACGCCCGCTACGTCTTCACCGGCGGCATGGGCCCGGAGAGCCCCGTCGTCCAGCACGTCGCGCTGCACGGCGACGGCGTCCGGGACGTCGCGCTTCGGGTGCCGGACGCCACGCACGCCTACGAGGAGGCGCTGCGGCGAGGGGCGGAAGGCGCTCTTGAGCCGACCATCCTGGAGGACGACCACGGAAAGGTGGTCCGGGCCTCCATCAAGGCCTACGGCGAGACGCTGCACTCGTTCGTCGAGCGCGAGAACTACTCGGGCGTGTTCCTGCCCGGCTACCGGGCCGAGGAGGCCTATCCGGACGACGGCCCGCCGGTCGGCATCAAGGGCATCGACCACGTCGTGTGCAACGTCGAGCTCGGGAAGATGCAGGAGTGGGCCGACTACTACGCCCGCATCCTGGGGTTCTCGCTGCTGGTGCACTTCCGGGACGACCAGATCTCCTCGGAGTACTCGGCCCTGATGTCGAAGGTCATGTGGGATGGGGATGGACGGGTCAAGTTCCCCATCAACGAGCCGGCACCGAGCAAGAAGAAGTCCCAGATCGAGGAGTACCTGGACTTCTACCGCTCGCCGGGCGTTCAGCACATCGCGATGGCCACCGACGACGTCATCGGGTCGGTCACGGCGCTCCGCCAGCGTGGCGTGCGGTTCACCCGCGTGCCGCAGACGTACTACGACGCGTTGTGGAACCGCATCGACCAGGTCCAGGAGGACCACAGGGCCATCGAGCGGCTGGGAATCCTGGCCGACCAGGACGAGGAGGGGTACCTCCTCCAGATCTTCACCCGCATCCAGCAGGACCGCCCCACGGTGTTCTACGAGCTGATCGATCGGCATGGCTCCCGCGGCTTCGGACTGGGCAACTTCAAGGAGCTGTTCATGGCCATCGAGCGCGAGCAGGACGAGCGCGGCAACCTGTAGGCCCCGTCCCGGTGGCTGGGGCCGGGGACGGCCCGGCTCCCTGCTCAGACATCCTCGCTTCGCTTCGCTCGCTGCGGAACTCGCGATGAGCCGGGCCGTCCCCGCCTTCCGACAGGCTCCGCGTACTGGTTCATGGCGCCGTCCTGCTACGATCCGCGGTCCCGGTCAGCCAATCGAAGGGAACTCTCCCCATGCGACGGACTGTCGTCACGGCGCTTGCCACGCTCGCGCTGCTGGTGCTCGGTGGTGCCTTGGGTGCACAAGCCTCGAGCCACAGCCCGGCAGCGCATCAAAAACACTGCACCAAGGGCTATTCGCCGTGCTTGCGCAACCTCCATGGGGCCGACTACGACTGCTACGGCGGTTCGGGGAACGGTCCGTATTACACGAAGTCCGGCGTGGCCTATCGGGTCACGGGCTCCGATCCCTACGACCTCGACAGCAACAACAACGGACAGGGTTGCGAGTAGGCGATAGACGGCGTCGTCTCGCGGGGCCCGATTTTCCGCTCCTGCGAAAGAAACCTCGCCAGGTGTGATGCATTTCACTGACAACCGAACGTGTGTTCGGTACCTTTGACTCCACCTTCCCCTGTGAGCCACAACTGAAGGAACGCGCGGTGTACGGGAAGTCCGACCAGCAGCTCATCCAGTCCGCCGACGGGGTTCACCAGTGTATCTCGTCGTCCCAGCGTGAGCTGTTCCGGCTGATCGCGGAGGTGGACCGCCGGGAGGCCTGGTGGGACTCCGGGGCCCGGGACATGGCCCACTGGCTGTACATGCGCTACGGCATCTCCGACTGGAAGGCCCGCCGGTGGATCGCCTCCGCCCATGCCCTGGAGGAGCTCCCCCTGATCGGGGAGGCCTTCGCCACAGGCGTCCTCGGCATCGACAAGGTGGTGGAGCTGACCCGGTTCGCCACCCCCGACACCGAGCGGCGGCTGATCCCGTGGGCCACCCGGGTGGCCCCCGGCTGCATCAGGCGCCGGGCCGACGTGGAATCCCGCCAGGTGATCGAGGGTGCCGCGGACGCCGAGAGGGACCGCAGGCTGTCGTGGTGGTACTTCGACGAGGGACGGCGGTTCGGGATGGAGGCGGAACTCCCCGCGGCCCATGGTGCGGTGGTGGCGAGGGCCCTGGAGCGGGTGGCGGAGACCATTCCCGTGATGCCGGGAGAGGATGGTCCCTTCGATGTCCACGCCCGCCGGGCCGACGCCCTGGTAGCGGTGTGCTCGTCCCGCCTATCCGCCGATCCCGACCCGGACCGGGCCACCGTGGTGGTGCACGCCTCGGTGGGCACCCTGGCCTCCGGTGGTGGGGCCGAGATCGAGGGGGGCGGGGTCCTCCACCCCCACACACTTGACCGTCTGCTGTGCTCGGCCAGGGTCCAGGCCGTGATGGAGGACCGATCAGGCGATCCGGTGCACCTCGGCCGGATGAGACGGGAGCCGCCAGCATGGATGTTCCGCCAGCTCCGGTACCGGGACTCCGAGTGCCGGTTCCCTGGATGCGGGGCGCGGCGATTCACCCAGGCCCACCACATCGTGTGGTGGGGAACACGGCGGTCGCACCGACCTCGACAACCTGGTCCTGATCTGCTTCTTCCACCACAAGCTGGTGCACGAGCACGGGTGGACCATCCGCCGTGAGCAGGACGGCACCGTCCGGTGGTTTCACCCCGACAGGACCAGATACCGGGCGGGCCCCGCCCCACCGCGAGCCGAGGTGGGACGACAACCAGCGCTTTCAGCCGCCGTCTGAGGTTGGAGGGCCTGGTTCGGCACGGGCCGCGTCTCTCTCACGGGCTCTTTCGCCCTGCGAGCGCGAACAGGGTTCCCGATCGCGTTGGGACGAGAACGATGCGGTGGGTCCACACCACCGGCTCGAGGGTCCGGGAGCCCAGCGTCATGTGAACGAGCGGGTCTGCCTTCCCGCGGGAGATGGCGGAGGCTGAGAACGCGTAGATCCCGTCGCCCGAGCAGACGAAGACGATGCCTCCCGTGACCGCCGGGCTCTGGCCGATTGGCCCGCCCGTCCGTCCGAACCACGTGGGTTGGCAGGCCCCCCCGTCCGTTCGGCAGAGCGCCGGGAAGTCGTACACGCGGCCGTCGTCCGATCCGACGTACACCGCGTCACCGGCGACGACCGGAGCCGACACGATGGCGCCGCCGGTCCTGCCGACCCACAGCGGCCGGCAGGCGCCGGCGTCCTGAGAGCAGGCCGTCGACACCGCGTACAACGAGCCGTCGCCGCCGCCCACGTAGACGACGTTGCTCGAGACCGCCGGCGGGCTCGACAGCGCCGTGGCGGGGTGGAAGCCATCCGTGAGCGGGCTGCAATCGGCGCCCCCGGTTCCGCAGTCCGCGGCGAAGGGGAGCAGGCGCGTCGAGCTCGAGTCCCACACGACATCCCCGGAGACGGCCACCTGCACCGGGAGGTGCTGGTCGGTCCCCGCGACCCACGAGGCCTTGCAGACCGCTCCGCCGCTCCCGCAATCCACCGGGAACGCGAGCAGGCGACCCTGGTTCGAGACGACGTACACGGATCCGGCCGCCACGGTGGGGGGTGTGGAGGCCGTGCTCCCGGTCTGCCCGGTCCACAGGGGCTCGCAGGTGGTCCGGCATGACCTCGGGAACGCGTACAACGTCCCCGTGCTCGTGTGGACGTAGACGCGTCCGCCGGCTGCGGCGGGCTCAGTGTTCACGAGTCCGTCGAGCTGCGTGGTCCACACCTCCGATCCATCGACCGGGTCGAGGGCCACCAGGGTGCCGGAGGTGGTCCCCACGTAGACGGCGGTTCCGTCCGAGGTGACCGAGGAGCCGCTGAGCCCGCCGGTCTGCCTCTGCCAGACGACGGAGATTCCTGAAACGTTGCCCGGTCCGATCGCCGGGTAGGACGGAGCACGTTCGCCGCCCAGGCCGCTCAGCGCCCGGAAGCCCAGCCACGCGCCCGGCACCGCCACGAGCACGGCGACCACCAACGCGGCGGCACGCCGTCGGGCCTCTCGCCGACGCCGGCGCCGCCGGACGCCGTCGAATCCCTCCGTGGGAGGCGGAGCGCCACGGGCGATCCGTTCCAGGATCTCCTCGGGTTCGCTCATTCCGCCCGTCCGATCCGGTCCCGAATCGCGGCGCGCGCCTGGGTCGTCAGGGCCCGAACGGTGCTGGCCCGGATTCCAAGGACCCTGGCGGCGTCGGCGGGTTCGTACCCGAGGAATGCTGTCAGCACGATGGCCTGCCGCTGGCGAGGGGTGAGGTCCACCATCGCCAGCCGAAGGTCCTCGGCCAGGTCCACTTCCGCGAACCGGTCGCGCGGGGGGCCGGGACGTACGACCTTGCTGAGCGCCATCCGCGCGCGCCGGTATCCCATCCGGAAGGTGTTCATGGCGGTCCGGTAGAGGTAGGCGACAGGGTCGTCCGGGGGCCCGCGCCGGGTCCATCGCTCCCAGACCCTGACGAACGTCTCCTGCATCAACTCCTCCGCCTCATGGCTCCCGCCCGTCAGCAGGTAGAGGGCCCGGTACAGCCGGTCGTGCTCGGCCTCGTAGAAGGCCTCGAAGGGTTCCGCGCCCGCACCTGGCTCGTCCGCTCCCCGTCCGTCTATCCCTGGATGCACGGAGCCCGGCTGTCGCTTAGACGGTTCCCGGCGCACCACGGGAGCATGATGAGGGGGAGGGGAGGAGTAAAGCCGCGAAGGCCCTCTCTAAGCTAAGTGGTCGCCACCATAATTACACCGACGTAAGTTGTAGGCTATGGTTTCCTCCGAGAGGAGGGTGCCATGCCGAGGAAGAGCCCGTACAAGATCGTCCTCGACCCGGCCACGCGGAGGATCCTGGAGACGCGAGCTCGGAAGTATACGTCGGCGTATCGAGATGTGGTCCGGGCGCGGACCGTTCTCATGGCCGAGAAGGGGATGGACAACGACGAGATCGCCCTGCGCCTGAACACCACCCGCGACGTCGTCTCCATGTGGCGCAAGCGCTTCTTCGAGGAGGGCCTTGAAGGGCTGCAGGAGCGG
>JALYLZ010000045.1 GCA_030774015.1 Actinomycetota bacterium
CTCCACGCCCCGCCAGTACGCGACCGCCGCCACCGGGGCCTGCGCCACCACGTCGCCGTCCGCGTCGCGTGCCACGAGAGTGCCGGGTGCGTGATACAGATCCCCCTGGCGACCCTGCGGGATATCGAAACGGAACGATCGGTCCAGCTTCAGCGGGACGTCGATAGTGGTCCCGTCCGGGTAGGTGAACGTCAGGGACACGGCGCCCTGCGCGTTGACCGAGCCCTCCACGCCCAGAACCTTGGTGAAGTCGCTCCCGTCGCTGATCGTGCTGACGAACAGCGGCTGGTCCTGATCCCGCGGACCCTCGGCGAAGTCGGCCGGGAGCCGCGCCTCGGCCACCTCGGCGCCGGCGGGGTCCCGCGCCATCAGCAGGAACCCGCCCTGGTGCACCGAGGCGAGCTCGGCGGCCGGGACGTCGTACACGAAGAACCCGTCGTCCCCCAGGGGAATCTCGGCCTCCGAACCGTCGGGGAAGTGGACGGACAGCGTCGCGGCGGTCGACGCGTTCACCCTGCCCCCGGCCGTGACCGGGCTTGTTTCGGTCACGGGATCGCTGAACGGGACCGTCAGGTCGATGGGCAGCTCCTGCGACGCGATGGTGCACACGGCGCCTCGGGGCGCACCGCCGGAGGCCAGCTCCATGCAATATCCCCCGTCCTTCAGCGTCGCGGCGTACAGCGTGGACGACCCGGTCGATGCGACGACATGGGCTCGCTGCACATCCGGATTCAGAGCCAGGTCGGCGGGGAGGCCGGCGTCCACCGACTGGATGTCATGCTTGACCTCGGGAGGGGCAGGCTGCCCCAGGATCGCGGCCGCGCCCGCGGCCACTCCCCCGATCACCACCAGCAGGCCGGCGACAAGCGCGATCCGCGCAGAGCGCCGGACGACATGGGGGCGGCGCCGGGCAGGCTCCGACGCCAGCGTGGCAAGCAGGATCAGTTCGGCCTCCCGCGACCGGCCCCATGCCGACGCCATGGCGTCCGGGGCCGGGTCCGCCTCCCGCACCAGCTTGATGAGATCCGCCGCGCTCACTCTCGCTCCCCCTTCTCCGGAACCGCTTCGGCCGGGCGACGGTCCGCCTCGGGATCTGCCTCGTCGCTCGTCGCCCTGTCGTCCATGGACTGTCCGGCGGAGCGGAGTTCTTTCATCAGCCGTCGCCGGGCCCGATGCAGGCGCACCGAGAACGTGGCACGCGAGCAGCCCGCGGCCACGGCGCCTCGAGGGACGTCCAGACGTTCCCACGCCACCAGCAGCAGGGCCTCACGCTGGGCCGGCGGCAGCCGGTCGAGGGCGCGCCGGACGTCGATCCGCGCGTCGATCGCCGGGATCGGATCCTGGTGAGTCATGGGCCGGGAGAACTCCAGGCGCGACTGGAGGGCCGCCCTGCGGCCGGCGGATCGGCGGTGGTTGGCGATCACGTGCCTGGCCACGCCGAGGAGCCACGGGAGGGCGTCCGCCGGCACATCATCCAGGCGCCGCCACGCCACCAGGAACGTGTCCGCCACGATCTCGGGCGCGTCGTCCGCACCCCACCGCCGGCGGGCGTAGGCGTACACCTGCCCGGCGTGGCGGTGATACAGGAGCTCGAAGCGGCCCTTCCGGTCGCCGTCCAGCGCTCCCCCTTCCCGTTCGTATCGCGGTCCCGCCCTCGATATGTCCGGGCGTCCGGTCTCCCTTACCCCGAGCCCGGGACAATGCCAAGGGGGGAACCGGATAGGCCCCTGGTGTGTACATCGCTCAGATGACCTCGGTTCGCGCTCTCGCCGCGTCGGTCGCGATGGTCGTGGCCATGGTGGTGGCGGTCTCGTGCACCGCCGAAACGGCGGCCCCCTCCGCCACGAGTTCCGTCGTCGCAGTCACCACCATGCCGAGCCCGACGGTCTCGCCCGCGGGGACGTCACGTGCCGCCGGTCCGTGCGCGGCGTCGACGGCGGGCCCGGGGGACGGAGGAGGCTCGCTGATCGTGTACTGGAGCGATTCCCCCTACCCGTCCCTGTGGGCGATGCGCCCCAACGGGTCGGGCGTGAACCGCATCGTCCCCAACCACCAGAACGCGAAGCGCCCTGCGCTGTCTCCAGACCGGCGGTGGGTCGCCTTCGACGGCGCGCCCCCGGGAACGGCGCCCCTCACGCAGTTCCACCCGCCCGGCTCCGCGACGAGGTCGACCTGGACGAGCTGTCCGGCCATCTCGTCGCCGTCGTCCAGGAGACCATGCAGCCGGCGCAGGCGTCCCTATGGCTGCGATCGGCGGGGGCACAGCAATGACGGACCGAGCGTCGGTCGTAACCGGGCTCCGTCCTCGCCGCGTCGGAGGGGCGTAGTCTGAGGGAGGACCCTGGAGACCGGGGCCCGTTTCGGCGGCGCGGGAGGAAGCTCGTGGTCTGGCCGCATCCCGTGTCCGAGGCCAGGCCCCTGTACCCGAGGCCGCTTCCTCCGGGCGGCGCCGGACTCGGGTTACCTCAGTTCACCTAGAGGGAGGGAAGAGCATGGCGAAGATCGTTTGCGTCCTCTACGACGACCCAGTCGACGGATACCCGAGTTCCTACGCACGGGACGACATCCCAACGCTCGAACGCTATCCCGATGGTCAAACCCTGCCCACGCCGCGTGGTGTCGACTTCAACCCGGGCGAGCTCCTGGGCAGCGTTTCCGGAGAGCTCGGCCTGCGCCGATTCTTGGAAGAGCAGGGTCATACGCTGATCGTTACCTCGGACAAGGACGGCGCCGACTCCGTGTTCGAACGCGAGCTGGTAGACGCCGACATCGTCATCTCTCAGCCGTTTTGGCCCGCGTACCTGACGGCCGAGCGGATCGCGAAGGCGCCGAAGCTGAAGCTCGCGATCACGGCGGGGATCGGCTCCGACCACGTCGACCTCCAGGCTGCGATCGATCACGGCATCACCGTCACAGAGGTGACGTACTGCAACAGCATCAGTGTCGCCGAGCATGTGGTCATGATGATCCTGTCGCTGGTGCGGAACTACATCCCCTCCTACCAGTGGGTCATGAAGGACGGCTGGAACATCGCCGATTGCGTATCGCGGTCCTACGACCTCGAGGGCATGACCGTAGGCACCGTTGCCGCGGGGCGGATCGGCTCGGCTGTACTGCGGC
>JALYLZ010000046.1 GCA_030774015.1 Actinomycetota bacterium
GGGTGGACGCCCGCGCGAAGGGCTCCCCGGTCCCCCGCCCGACGGCTCAGGAAGGCGAACCTCCCGCCCACGCTCCGGGCCAGGCTCGCGGCCGCGGCGACCGCCCCCGCGCTCTCCGCCAGGCGCGGCCCGACCAGCACGAGCCCGTCCCGCCCCACCTCCTCCAGCGTCGCCCGGATCCGCTCGATGACGGGCGACGCCCCCACCCTGCCACTGTCCGCTCCCCCGGTTCCCCCGGTTCCCCCGGTTCCACCGGTTCCGGCCAGGGCATGCAGGACCGCGGCCTCGCCGCCGGGCGGCACCAGCACGTGCTCCGCCACGTCGAACAGCCGGGTCCGCCGAGGGTGGATGACGTACACGAGGGCCCGGCTGCGGGCCGCCTTGCGGATGCGCAGGTGCAGGATGGGAAGCTCCTGTTCCACGTCCAGGCCGACCACGAGGATGACCCTGGCCGCCTCCACGTCGCGATACGTGACGGGCATGCCGGCCGCGGCGTACGCCTCGACCCGCTCGGGAACGTCGCCGGAGCGGTACCGCCGGTGGTCCAGGTCGTTCGTGTGGAAGGCGGTTCGGGCCAGCTTCGACAGCGCGTACGCGTCTTCGTCCGCAAGCCGGCCGCCGGTGATGAACGCCACCCGGCCGCCCCGGGACCAGGACGCGATGGCCTGGAACACCTCCGAGAACGACACCGGCTCCAGCCCGGGGGCCCGCAGCAACGGCGTGGCCAGCCGGTCCTCGGCGTCCGGGAACTGGAAGGCGAACCGGCCCTTGTCGCAGGTCCACGCGTCGTTCACCTCGTCGTTGTCGCGGGCCAGGTGCCGGACGACCTTTCCTCCCCGGAGGTCCGCCCGGATGTTGCATCCGGACGCACAGTGCATGCAGACCGAATCGACGGTCTTGAGGTCGAACGGCCGGGCCACGAACCGGTACGGCACAGCGGTGAGGGCGCCCACGGGACAGATCTGGATGGTGTTGCCCGAGAACGGCGACCGGAAGTCCTCGCCGGGCGCGATCGACACTCGCTCCGCGGCGCCCCGGTCGAAAAGCTCGATGAACCGGTCGCCCGAGATCTGGTCGCAGAACCGGGTGCACCGGGCGCACAGCACGCACCGCTCGCGGTCCAGCGCGACCAGCGGCGAGAGGGAGATCGGCTTCTCGTACACCCGCTTGGCCTCGACGTAGCGGCTTTCGCCGGGGCCGAAGGCCAGCGCCTGGTCCTGGAGCGGGCACTCCCCTCCCCGGTCGCAGATCGGACAGTCCAGGGGGTGGTTCAGCAGCAGGAACTCCAGGGTCCCGACCTGGGCCTTCCGGGCCTGGTCGCTGGTGTTCTGGGTCCGCACGATCATGCCGGGCGCGACCGGCGTGGTGCACGCGGTCATGAGCTTGCGCTGCCCCTCGACCTCGACGTAGCACTGGCGGCACGACCCCGCCGGGTCCAGGTACGGGTGGTCGCAGAACCGCGGGATCTCGATGCCGACCTGCTCCGCCGCCCGGATCAGCAGCGTCCCCTTGGGGACGGTGACCTCCTTCCCGTCGATGGCCATGGTGACCAGGTCGGCGCCGGTCATCTGCCGAACCTCACTCCAGCACCTCCGCCAGGCCGGGGCCCCCTCCGGTGACGGCCGGCTCGCCCTCCGGCGGGATCTCGGCTCCGGCCCCCCGGGGGGTGACGGCGGACACTTCCGGTCGGTCCTGGAACGGGCACCGTCCGAGCCGCACGTGCTCCTCGTACTCGTCGCGGAAGTACTTCAGCGAGGACTGGATGGGAGAGACCGCGCCGTCGGCCAGCGCGCAGAACGCCTTGAACAGGATGTTGTCGCCGACGTCGGACAGCAGCGGGATGTCCTCCATCCGCCCCAGCCCCTCCTCCAGACGGGTCAGGACCTTGGTCAGCCACCACGTCCCCTCCCGGCAGGGCGTGCACTTGCCGCAGGACTCGTGGGCGTAGAACTCGGTCATCCGGCGCGTCGCGTCGACGACGCAGTCCCGGTCGTCCATCACGATCATGGCCGCCGTCCCCAGCAGCGAGCCCGCCGCCTGGACGGACTCGAAATCCATCGCGGTGTCCAGGTGGTCGGCGGTCAGCAACGGCGTCGACGACCCGCCCGGCGTCCACGCCTTCACCGGGCGCCCGTCCAGCACGCCGCCGGCGTACTCCTCGATCAGCTCGCGGGCCGTGGTCCCCATCGGCGCCTCGTAGTTCCCCGGCCGGTTCACCTTCCCGGAGACGGAGAACATCTTGGGGCCGGTCGACTTCTCGGTCCCCATGGAGGCGAACCACGTGGCGCCCCGCTCGACGATGTGGGGGACGTTGCAGAGCGTCTCGACGTTGTTGATGGCGGTCGGCGAGTGGTACAGCCCGGCCACGACGGGGAAGGGCGGCCGCAGGCGGGGCTGCCCGCGCCGGCCCTCCAGCGAATCGAGCAGCGCGGTCTCCTCCCCGCAGATGTACGCGCCGGCGCCCCGGTGGATGACGACGTCGAGGGGGTAGTCCGCGCCCGCCACGCTCGGCCCCACGTATCCGCGGTCGTACGCCTCGGCCAGCGCGCGCTCCAGGACCATGCCCGCGTGCAGGAACTCGCCGCGCGTGTAGATGAAGGCGCGGTGGCAGCGGATCGCGTACGCTGCGATGATCGCGCCCTCGATGAGCTGGTGCGGGTCGCGCTCCACCAGCTCACGGTTGTTGAAGGTGCCGGGCTCCGACTCGTCGAAGTTCACCACCAGGTAGGTGGGCTTGCCGGTGTCCTGCGGCACGAAGCTCCACTTCTGGCCTGTGGGAAACCCCGCCCCGCCCCGCCCGCGCAGCCCGGAGGCCTTGACCTCCTCGATGACCTCTTCCGGGTCCATCGCCAGGGCCTTGCGAAGTGCCTGGTACCCGCCGGAGGCCTCGTACGCGTCGATCCACACGGGGTTGTCCCGGCCCCACCGCGCCGTGAGCACCGGATCGAACTCAGCCACCGGCCGCATCCTCGGTCCGCGGTGCCGTCCCGTCGGCCGGTGCGCCGCCGATCCCGTTCGGCCGTGCGGCGCCGCCGACCCCGTTCGGCCGGGCGGCGCCACCGATCCCGGCCAGGACCCGGCAGGTTTCCTTCAGGTCCGGTGGCCTGGGCCCGAACGTGGAGGGCGGTGGGTCCTCGCGGCGGAGCCCCTCGATCAGCTGGGCCAGCCCCTCCTCGGACATCCGCGCGTAGTTCAGGAAGTTGACCTGCACCACCGGGGCCTGCTCGCAGGCCCCCAGGCACTCTTCCTCGTGCAGCGTGAGCAGCCCGTCGTCGGTCACGCCCTCGCTTCCGGGCCCCAGGATCTCGTGGGCCCGCTGGTACAGCCGCTTCCCGCCGACCAGCCCGCAGGACAGGTTCGTGCAGACCGACAGGATGTACTTCCCGGCCGGACGGTTCCGGATCATCGTGTAGAAGGTGGCCACCGCCTCCACGTCGGCCGTGGTGAGGTCGAGGATCTCCGCGACCTCCCGGAGCCCCTCGCGGGAGGCGTAGCCCTCCACCGACTGCACCAGATACAGCAGCGGGAGCATGGCCGAGCGGCTGTCCGGGTAGCGGGCCTTGATCTCCTCGGCGCGTTCGCGAAGCTCCGGCGACAGCAGGCTCATGAGCTCACCGGTCCACACCGCCCATGACGGGATCGACGGACGCGGTGCACGCGACCACGTCCGCGATCAACCCGCCCTCCACCATCAGCGGCATCGATTGCAGGTTCACGAACGAGGGGTCGCGCACCCGCACCCGGTACGGACGCGTACCTCCGTCGGAGACGACGTAGTAGCCGAGCTCGCCGCGGGGCGACTCCACGGCCTGGTACGTCTCGCCGGGCGGGACCCGGATGCCCTGGGTCACCAGCTTGAAGTGGTTGATCAGGGCTTCCATGGACTCGTCCATGATGTGGCGGACGTAGTCCTCGGAGTTCCCGATGCCGTCGGGCCCGACACGCAGGTCGCCCGGGAAACGGATCTTGGGGTCCTCGATCTTCACCGGCCCGTCGGGAAGCCGTTCCAGGCTCTGCTCCACGATCCGGAGCGACTGCTTCATCTCCTCCATCCGCACCAGGTACCGCGCGTAGCAGTCGCCCTCGGGGACCACGGGAACGTCGAAGTCGTAGTCCTCGTAGCCGCCGTAGGGGTTCTTGGTCCGGACGTCGTAGTCGACGCCGGAGGCCCGGATGATGGGGCCGGTCGCCCCCAGCGCCACGGCGTCCTCCGGCGACAGGTACCCCACGCCGCGGGTCCGCTCCAGCCAGATCGGGTTCGCCGACAGCAGGTCCTCGTACTCGTGGATCCGGCCTGGCATGTCCCGCAGGAACTCGCGGACCCGGTCGGTGGCGCCCTCCGGGAGGTCCATGACCAGCCCGCCGATGCGCATGTAGGCGTGGTTCATCCGCAGGCCGGAAGCCATCTCGAAGATGTCCAGGATGCGTTCGCGCTCGCGGAACCCGTACAGCATCACCGAGATCGCGCCCAGCTCGAGGGCCGTGGTGGCCAGCCACACCAGGTGGGAGGCGATCCGGTTCAGCTCGCACAGCATCACCCGGATGACCCGGGCTCGCTCCGGGACCTCGATCCCCAGGAGCCGCTCCACCGCCAGGCAGTACGCCAACTCGTTGAAGAACGGCGACAGGTAGTCCATGCGGGTCACGAACGCGACCCCTTGCTGCCAGCTCCGCCACTCGCAGTTCTTCTCGATGCCGGTGTGGAGGTAGCCGACCACCGGGCGGGCCGACACCACGATCTCGCCGTCGAGCTCCAGGATCAGCCGGAGCACCCCGTGCGTCGAGGGGTGCTGGGGCCCCATGTTGATGATCATGGTCTCCTCGCGGAGGTCCCCCCGGTACGGCTGCGCGGGCATGGTGCCTGCCGTCTCCATGGGGATGGGCGGCGTGCGCTTCGCCATCAACCGTTCCGCTCGTCCACCGACGGGATGAACGCGCCCCGGTACTGCGTCCCGACCCCACCCAGGGAGTAGTCCTTGCGCAGGGGATGGCCGTCCCAGTCGTCCGGCATGATGATCCGGCGGAGGTCCGGGTGGCCCTCGAAGACCACGCCGTAGAAGTCGAACACCTCGCGTTCCAGCCAGTTCGCGGTGGGGAACACGGGAGTGGCCGACGGGGCCACCGCGTCATCCTCGGCCAGCCCGACCTTCAACCGGACCCGGTGACGGTGCTCCAGCGACAGGAGGTGGTAGGCCAGCCAGAACCGCGGCAGCCTCCCCGGCCAGTCCGTGGCGGTGATGTCGGACAGGAAGCCGAACGACAGGTCCGGGTCTTCCTTCAGGTACGTCAGCGCAGCCAGGAGCTCTTCCCGTCCCAGCGGCACGGCCACCTCGTCCCGCGCCACCATCGTGTCGGGGAATCGCTGGCGGAGCCGCTCGGCGAGCTCGGTCGTCTCCATCCCCACTCCTGCCTACTTCAGGTGCCCCTCGGTCCGAACCTTCTGGTGCAGCGAGAGGATGCCGTACATCAGCATCTCGGGCCGGGGCGGGCAGCCGGGCACGTAGATGCCCACCGGGACGATGGTGTCCACGCCCTGCACCACCGCGTAGTTGGTGAACATGCCGCCTGCCGACGCGCACACGCCCATCGAGATCACCCACTTCGGCTCCGGCATCTGGTCGTAGACCTGCCGGAGCACCGGCGCCATCTTCTGGGACAGCCGCCCGGCCACGATCATGAGGTCGGACTGGCGAGGCGAGGCCCGGAAGATCTCCATCCCCCACCGGGCCAGGTCGTAGTTCCCGGCTCCTGCGGCCATCATCTCGATCGCGCAACAGGCCAGGCCGAACGTGACCGGCCACATCGACTGCTTGCGGGCCCAGTTCACGGCCGTCTCCAGCGTGGTCAGCAGGATGCCCCGCCGGACGTCCTCCTCCACGTCGGCGTCCGACTCCTTCCCGGTGTGCACGCCGGCGATCCGCTCAACGGGCACGGGCCACCTCGGAGGGTGGGGGCTCGACCCGGGCCCCCGGCTCGACACGCGACCCCGGCCGCCGGACAGGCCGGGAGGGGGCGCCCCAGTCCAGGCCACCCTTCTTCCAGACGTACACGTACGCCACGAACACCAGGGCCACGAACACCACCATCTCCACCAGCCCGAAGAGGCCCAGGCGGCGGAACGAGACCGCCCAGGGGAACAGGAAGATGGTCTCGATGTCGAACACGATGAACAGCATGGCCACGAGGTAGAACTTAACCGGGAACCGCTGGTCCGGGGGCATCCGCTCGGCCACGATGCCGGACTCGTACGGAGAGAGCTTCGCCGGGGTCGGCCGCTTCGGACGCAGCATTGCGGACGCCATCAACGAGGCGATGGCGAACCCCGCCGCCAACCCCGCCAGGAGGACGATCGGCAGGTAGTCGCTCAGCACCGGGCTCGGTCCCTCATGCCGTCGGGGAGAGGCGTTCCATCGCGTACATCAGCTTGTCCTGCACGTCGCCTCGCGGGCCGTCCGACAGGTTGGCGAGCATGCGCATCGCGAAGCGCATCAGCCATTCGCGGTGAAGCCCGTGCTCCGTGGCGAAGCGCATGATCTTGGGATTCCCGATGAGCTTCACGAACGTGTTCCCCATGAAGTAGTACTTCCCGTACTGCCGGTGCACGAGGGTCGGGTAGACGTGCGCGAGCCCGGGCCGGTCCTTGGCCAGCGACTCGTACACCAGCTCGGCGGCGAGCTTGCCGGTCTCCATGGCGTAGGAGATTCCCTCTCCGTTGAACGGGTTCACGATCCCGCCGGCGTCGCCGATGACGAGCATCCCGGGCATGGCCAGGGGACGGCGATTGAACCCCATGGGCAGCGGCCCGGACTTCATGGGCCCGGTGGCGTTCTCCTCGGTGAGGCCCCAATCCTCGGGCAGCATCTTGATGAAGATGTCGAAGATCCGGCGGGCGGAGATGTCCTTGAACCCCTGGAATGTGTTCAAGAGCCCGGCCCCCACGTTCACCACCTCGTCCGAGACCGGAAAGATCCAGCCGTACCCCGGCATGATTGCGTCGCCCTCCCACAGGTCGAGCCACGCCTCGAGCATCGGGATCATCGGCCGGGTCATCCGGTAGTAGCGGCGCGCGGCGATCCCGAGGGGCCTGGAGGGGTCGCGCCGGACGCCCACCTGGCCCCCGAACCTCGAGGAGGCCCCGTCCGCCGCCAGCACGAACCGCGCCCGCACTTCCGTGAGCGGAGCATCCGTCTGCTTCCGCTCCCGCGTCCCGGCACCGCCCGCCGCGGCGTCGGCACCGGCGCGGTCCGTGCCGCCGCCAGCAGCCGCGCCATTGCGTTCCGTTGCAGCTGCAGCATCTTGCTTTTGCAACGTCTTGCTCTTCCGGCGCTTTGCAACTGCGGGGGGAGGCGCTTGCAACCGGCGAACCATTGCGCCCGTCACCCACCCCCGGTCCATCACCGGCGAGACGGCCTCCGAGCGCTCCCACAGCGTCGCCCCCGCCTCGACCGCCCGGCGGGCCAGGAGCTCGTCGTAGTCGAGCCGGGTCCGCACCAGCCCGTATCCGGGCCAGGCGGAGAGCACGGGCCACGGAAGGTCCAGGCCCCCGCGCCGGCCGTAGACGCGGAGCCCGTCGACCCGGACGAAGCCGGGAGCGGAGGTGTCGATCCCCATGTCGAGCAGCGCCGCCACGGCGCGTGGCGTCAACCCGTCGCCGCAGACCTTCTCTCGGGGGAACGCGGCCTTCTCCACGAGCCCGACGTTGACCCCGTGGCGAGCGAGGTGGTACGCGGCGCTCGACCCTCCCGGCCCGGAGCCGACGACGAGGACGTCGAACTCAGCGGTCGCGGCAGGCACGCAATCTCTTCCCGCTGCCGCTTGTGAAGAGTTTCACAATCTCCAATCTAAGCCGCCCACGGAAACCCCGCAAACGAGACGCACGGCTCTCGCCGCCTACCCTCGCGCGTGATCCCACCACGCCACACGGCCCGGTACGACCCGGAGGAAGCACAGCTCCGGGATGGCCTCCGTGAACCGGCGGAAGCCGCCGCCCGACAGCAACAGGCGATACTTGTCGTGCCACCGCGAGATGGGACGGCGGAGGTCGGGATGGGAAGGCTCCAGCAACTCGGCCTTGCCATGGAGCTCGACCCCGGCGAGCTCGGCCCAGGTCTGGCCGGCGTCGAGCAGCAGCGCCACTCTCGGGTCCGAGCGCACGTTCTCGACCGTTCGGCTCGATCCGCGGACCGACACGTACACGGCCTCCGGCTCCCACACGAACCACAAGGGGACCACGTGCGGGGCCCCGTCGCGACCGACGGTGGCGACCCGGATCACCGGCATCTGGGCGAAGACCTGGCGCGCTTCGCGTTCGTCCACGGGTGGTCGACCATCCTAGCCGCCTCACGAGGTGACCCTCCCGACCCGCGCGGACGGCGGCCTGCCCGTCTACACTCATCAGCTGCCCGGATGGGCGCATCCGATCGACGATGAATCGCTTCCAGAAGCTCGCCATCGCTGCCCTGGCCTCGACCTATGCGCTCATCGGCGTGGGTGGGCTGGTTCGCGCGTCCGGTTCGGGTGCCGGATGCGGCAGCTCGTGGCCGTTCTGCAACGGAGTCCCCGGCGGCCCCTTCTCCTACCACGCGCTCATCGAGCAGAGCCACCGCCTGTTCGCGTTGATCTCCGTCGTCCTGGTGGGCTGGCTCGCCGTGGTGGCATGGCGCCGGTACCGGCGAGACCCCCGATTGTTCCGAGGCTCGATGCTGGCCGCGGTGCTGGTGGTGGCGCAGGCGGCCCTCGGTGCCGTGGTGGTGAAGGGCGACCTCAAGGCCTCGCTGGTCACGGCGCACTTCGCCACGGCGATGCTCCTGGCCGGCACGCTGGTGTACGTCGTGGCCAGCTCGTTCTGCAACGTCCGCATCGAGGAACGGGGGACGGCTCGGGTGGGGCACGAGCCCGGGTTCGCCCATCTGGCCGTGGCCACGGCCGCAGCGACGTTCCTCCTGCTGATCGTGGGGGCGTACGTCCGGGGCCAGGGCGCGGGGCTGGCCTTCCCCGACTGGCCGCTCATGGACGGCAAGCTGGTGCCGCAGCTGGGCGGGGTTGCCACCACGATGTTCCTCCACCGGGTCCTGGCCGCCCTGGTGGGCGTGCTGGTCGTGTACGTGGTCCTGCGGGCGTGGACCATGCCCCGCCGGTTCTTCGACCTGACGTTCTTCTCGACCCTCACGGTCGTGCTGTTCCTAGCCCAGGTGCTGCTGGGCGCGGCGCTGGTGTGGACGAAACTCAGCGCGCCGGCCAAGGTCGCGCACGTGGTGGTGTCCAGCCTGATCTGGGGGGCGCTGGTGGCCCTGGCCACCACCAGCCGCCGCCTGGTCGGGACGAAGCGGGCCGCAGCCGAGGTGAACGGACAGCGGGCCGGCGAGCCCGTCGGCACCCGCCGCTCGCTGGGCCAGACCACCCGCGCGTACTTCCAGCTGACCAAACCACGCATCGTGGTGCTGCTGCTCATCACCACCGTGCCGACCATGGTGCTGGCGGCGGGCGGCTTCCCCTCGGCATGGCTCATCGCGGCGACGCTGTTCGGCGGCACGCTGGCGGCCGGCGGCGCGAACGCGATGAACCAGTTCTTCGACCGCGACATCGACCAGCTCATGCGCCGGACCCGGTCCCGCCCCCTCCCCAGCCACCGCATCGAGCCCAACCGGGCCCTCGGCTTCGGGTACGCGCTGGGAGCGATCGCGTTCGTGTTCCTGGGCATGACCGTGAACGTGCTGGCGGCGGCGCTCGCCCTGTCCGCGCTCCTGTTCTACGTGGTCGTGTACACGCTGCTGCTGAAGCGGACCACGCCGCAGAACATCGTGATCGGGGGAGCGGCCGGCGCGGTTCCGGTCCTGGTGGGGTGGGCCGCGGTCAGGGGAAGCCTGGGCCTGCCCCCCCTGATCCTGTTCGCCATCGTGTTCATGTGGACACCGCCGCACTTCTGGGCACTGTCCATGCGCTACCAGACGGACTATGCGGCGGCGGGAGTGCCCATGCTGCCGGTGGTGCGGGGCGAACGGGCCACCACCCGGAGCATCCTCCTGTACACGATCGTGCTGGTCGGGGTGACCCTGGTGCTGTATCCGGTGGCCCGGATGGGGGCGATCTACCTGGTGGCCGCGCTGGCACTGGGGGGCGTGTTCCTGTACCGGGCCGTGGAGCTGTGGCGGAACACCTCGCCCAAGCTGGCCTTCGGGCTGTTCAAGTACTCGATCACGTACCTGGCCCTGCTGTTCGCCGCGGTGGCGGCGGATCGTCTCATCGCGATCCCAACGTAGTCCCTGTCGCTGCCAGGCGATCGATGTCGGCCTCGATCCGGCGCTGCCGCATCTCGTCGTGGCGGAACCAGGCCGCCGCCACCAGCAGCGCGGCGATCAGGGTCGAGAGGTCCCCGGCGATCCACATGAATGCGGCCGCCGCGCTCTGGTCCGATACCGCGGCCGCCCCGCCCCACGGGGGCGGAAGGGCCAGGTAGTGCGGGTACGGGCTCGCGGACAGCAGCGCCACCGCCAGGAACGCCTCCAGCGGCATCGCCGCCACCAGGTACAGCAGCCGGGCCGGATGCGACATCCGGTGGGGCGCCGGGTCCAGCCCCACCACCGGCCACCAGAACAGCAGTGCGGTGCCGAGGTACAGGGCGTGCTCGAGCTCGTGGACGGGGTCCGACCGCAGGGCCAGGTTGTAGAGCGACGTGAGGTGGGTGACGTACTGCACCACCGTGAACAGGGCCATGGCCACGATGGGGTGCGACAGCACCCGGACCGGCGCGCTGTGCAGCGTGGGAAGGATCCAGCGCTTCCTGGTGGAAGGCCGGGCCGCCCGCAGGGCCAAGGTGATCGGCGCCCCCAGCGCGAACAGCGGGGCGGCCACGAACATCAGCAGGATGTGCTGGACCATGTGGTCGGAGAAGCTCACGTTCGCGTACGTGTCCACCGGAGAGGCCACCGCCACCAGCGTCGCCGCCAGCCCCCCGTAGAAGGCGACCACCCGGCCCGAGGGGAACCGGGGCCCCGAGGACAGCCTCCGGAGCCCCATGCCATACAGGACCCCCGCCACCGCGACGAGCACCAGCGGCAAGGGGGAGAAGCTCCACCCGGTCAGCAGGCGGACCGGCGAGAACGCGGGCGGGATGCCTCCGGCGTGGGCGATCATGCCTGCCCCATGCTGCCACGAAGGCCGGCGGTTCGCCGGACGCGCTCCGGCGGGGCGCCTCGTCGTCTTGGCGCGCCCCGGCCAGGCGCCTCGTTGCCTTGGCGCGCGCGCTCCGGCGGGCGCCTCGGATAGAATGCCGCCGTTCGGCCCACCTGGGGCACACGAACCGTCTCGAGGAGTCCCCGAAACTGGTGAGGAACCAACGCGGGCGGCAAACGACGCGACGAGCCCTTCGCCTCGTGGCCCTGGCGGCCGATGCGGCCATCCTGCTGTCCGCGTGCGCGCCGCCAGCCATCACCAAGCAGGGCGACCAGACCCACAGCCTCTACAACATCGTCCTGGTCCTCGCGACCGTGGTGTTCGTGGGTGTGGAGATCGCCATCGTCTACAACGCGCTTCGGTACCGGCGGCGCAAGGGCGACGACACGATGCCGCCCCAGATCCACGGGAACCGCAACGTCGAGATCCTGTGGACGGCCATCCCGAGCGTCATCGTGATGGCCCTGTTCGTGATGTCGATGAAGGTCATGGTCGACGTCAACCACCAGCCCGCCAACCCCGCCCTGACCGTGGACATCACCGGGTTCCAGTGGCAGTGGAAGTTCGACTACTACCACCCGAGCAGCACCGACGAGCTTCAGCGGGGCGCCCCCTACGGGGTGAGCATCGCCGCGGAGGGCCAGCTCCAGCCCCCCACCCTGGTCCTCCCGGTGGGCGAGGTGATCCACTTCAACGAGATCTCCCCGGACGTGATCCACTCGTTCTACGTGCCGGCCTGGCTGTTCAAGCGGGACGTCGTTCCCGGGCGCACCAACACCTTCGACGTCACCATCGACGCGAACCGCATCGGCACGTACCACGGGCAGTGCGCGGAGCTGTGCGGTGACTTCCACAATGAGATGACGTTCACCGTCCAGACCATGACGTCGTCGGACTTCCAGAGCTGGCTGACGAACGAGGCCGCCAAGCAGGCCAAGCAGGGGACGTGCTCGCCCGCCGGCACCAGCCTCGAGGTGACCGCCAAGAACACCGCGTTCGACACGAAGTGCCTGGCTGCCCCCGCCAACCAGGCGTTCACCATCAAGTTCGACAACCAGGATGTGGGCGTTCCACACAACGTGGCCATCTACACGAAAGATCCGACGCAGGGCGGCACGCTCCTGGGGGGAGCCACCAGCACCACCGACACCATCACGGGGCCGGCCACCACGACCTACCAGGTGAAGGCCCTCCAGGCGGGTACCTACCTCTTCCGGTGCGACGTGCATCCGGCCGCGATGTTCGGCACCTTCGTGGTGAAATAGGGTTTGGAGATGGCGGTCACCGAGGTCACGCGCGAGGGCTACCAGCCCGCAGGGGCCCCCAGGCGTAGCGGGGTGGTCAGCTGGCTGACCACCACCGACCACAAGCGCATCGGCATCCTCTACATCGGCACCGCGTTCTTCTTCTTCCTGGTCGGCGGCCTGCTGGCCGAGATGATCCGGACCCAGTTGTGGTCACCGGACAACACGCTGTTCAACTTCCACCGCTACAACCAGCTGTTCACCGTCCACGCCATCACGATGATCTTCCTGTTCGTGATGCCGATCACGGTCGGCTTCGCGAACTTCATCGTCCCGCTCCAGATCGGGGCGGCCGACATGGCCTTCCCACGGGTGAACGCGTTCTCGTACTGGCTGTTCCCGCTGGGCGGGCTGATGATCTACGGGGGCTTCCTGTCGCCGCAGGGCGCGGCCTCCACGGGCTGGACGCTGTACGAGCCGCTGACCGGGGTCCAGAGCGTGGGTTCCGCGCCGGGCTTCGGAACCGACCTGATGGTGATGGGCCTGCTGATCCTGGGGCTCTCCTCGCTCCTCGGGGCCATCAACTTCCTGGTCACGATCTTCAAGCTGCGGGCGCCGGGCATGACCATGTTCCGGCTGCCCATCTTCGTGTGGACGTTCCTGACCACGTCGATGCTGCTGCTGCTGTCGATGCCCGCGTTCACCGCCGCCCTGTCCGCGGCCTTCATCGACCGGAACTTCGGCGGGCACTTCTTCGACCCGGCGGCCGGCGGGAACGCCATCCTGTGGCAGCACCTATTCTGGTTCTTCGGGCACCCCGAGGTCTACATCCTGATCCTGCCCTCGATGGGGATCGTGTCCGAGGTCCTGCCGGTGTTCTCCCGCAAGCCCCTGTTCGGCTACCGGGCCTTCGTGTACGCGACCCTCGCCATCGGGTTGCTCGGGTTCGGGGTGTGGGCACACCACATGTTCACCACGGGGGCCGTGTACGCGCCGTTCTTCGCCTTCCTGACGGGCGCCATCGCCGTGCCGACGGGGGTGAAGTTCTTCAACTGGATCGCCACCATGTGGCGCGGGCGGGTCCAGCTCACCACGGCCATGCTGTTCGCCATCGGGTTCCTGATGCTGTTCCTGATCGGCGGCATCGACGGCGTGTTCGTGGCGTCGCCCCCCATCGACTACCACCTCCAGGACACGTACTGGATCGTCTCGCACCTGCACTACGTGCTGTTCGGCGGCAGCGTGTTCGGGATCTTCGCCGGGTTCTACTTCTGGTGGCCCAAGATCACCGGACGGTACCTCAACGAGACCCTCGGGAAGATCCACTGGGCGCTCATGTTCGTGGGGGCGAACCTGGCCTTCTTCCCCATGCACCTGGCCGGACTGAACGGCATGCCCCGGCGCATCGCGCAGTACCGCGAGGTGGCCGCGCTCGTTCCCGGCATCCTCACGGACAACCGGATCTCCACCATCGGCGCGTACATGCTGGGTGTGGGGATGCTGGTCTTCATCGCGAACGCGTTCCTGAGCTTCCGCCGTCCGAAGGACGCGCCCGCGGACGCCTGGGAGGGGAACTCCCTGGAGTGGGCCACGACGTCCCCGCCGCCGGCGTGGAACTTCGACGCGCTCCCGCCGATCCGCTCGGAGCGGCCCGTGTGGGACGCCCGGCACGGTCCCATGCCCCAGCACGCCACCTCGGTATCGGAGGTGCTGCCGGTGGGCGGACCGAAGGCGCCGGAGACGCAGGAGGAGGTCCTGGAACGGGGGGACCTGGCGCACGGCGGGGAGGCCCCGCCGCAACACGCTCCGGCCCACGACGAAGCCCCACCGAACCCCACGCTCGAGGGTGAGCCGCCCAAGGAGGACTCGTGACGGGATTTGGGGATAGATGAGCGCCCACGAGGGCCCCACCTCGGCCGCGGCGGTCCGGCGCCGGGCGGACCCCATGCCGCCGTCGCTCCTCGGGGTGATCCTGTTCGTGGCCTCCGAGTGCATCTTCTTCGCCGCGCTGTTCGGGGCGTACTTCACGGTCCGGGCCCAGGCGCCGCAGTGGCCACCGCCGGGGATCAAGGGCCTCGAGCTTCCCCTGCCGTCCGTCTCCACGACCATGCTGGTGCTGTCCTCGGTGACCATGCAGTTCGCGGTGTGGGCCATCCGGCGGGGCGACCGGGCCACCATGCTGCGCTTCCTGAAGCTCACCCTGCTGCTGGGCGGGATCTTCCTGGGGGGCCAGCTGTACGACTACTCGCGACTGGGCTTCTCGGTCCGGGACACCGTGTTCGGGACCACGTTCTTCACCATGACGGGCTTCCACGGCGCCCACGTGGCCGGCGGGCTGGTGTTCATCTACCTGATCCTGGCGCGGGGATGGTCCGGGCAGATCACCAGGGAGAACCACACTGCGCTGGAGGCCTGCGCGATCTACTGGCACTTCGTCGACATCGTGTGGCTGGGGCTGTTCTCGACGCTGTACCTGCTGAAATGAGGGTCGGGACGTGAGATCGGCCGGTCGCATCTTCATGGTCCTGGCGGGCCTGGCCTTCGCGGCAGGGGTCACCTACGGGCTGGTGGCCAAGGAGCTCGCCGGCGCCGTCATGCTGGGGGTGTTCTCGGTGGCGCTGATGTACATCGCCACGACCCTCGACCACGCCGGGCCGTACGACCGGGCCGAGATGGAGCAGGACGCGGAACCTGAGCTCGGGCCGGAGCACATGCTCCCGGGAAGCTGGTGGCCCCTGGTGATGGCCCTCGGCGCCTGCGTGGCGGTGGTGGGGATGAAGTTCAGCGCCGTCGTGCTGGCGCTGGGGCTGGTCATCTTCCTGACGGCGGCGGTGGGCTGGTTCGTGCAGGCCGGCCGGTACGCCGCCGACAAGGCCCGCCACGCCCAGGACCACTAGCGCCTTCTCTGCCCTGGCCCCGGCTCCCCGGGAAGCCGTTGCGACAAATTCGGCATAGGGGGTATCCACTTAGCTCCAGTAGGATCAACATGTTGTGGTGGTCACCGACGGGTCTCACCCGCGAGCCGGGGCGGACTACCCGGGCTCTTGGCGGCAGTTCCTCGCTTGGTTCCCCGACGAG
>JALYLZ010000047.1 GCA_030774015.1 Actinomycetota bacterium
TCCCAAGGACAGAGCTACGGCAGAGCATTCAGGAGCCATGGAAGGAGGACCCCGAACCCGTTAGCATCCGACCCAGGTGCTGTCGTTTTCGACCGGCTCCCGCTGTCGTTTTCGACCGGCCTTCACAAGGGCCATCGCCGCCGCCCTCGGCCTCGTACCGGCAATGTTCGCGGTCTCCCCCGCTTTCACCACGTCATCTCTTCTGAGCGTGAGGCCCACCACCTTCCAGGCGGTACGGCCGTCTCAGTCGTCGCTTGCCGGAGCACCGCGGGCCCTCGAGAGCGCGATACGCGGTGCCCTCGGCATGCCCCTGCCTCTTGTCGGCGGCTCCGCCCAGCAACGAAAGCTCACGGCGTCTGACGCCGCGGCGGGCGATGCGTTTGGCGCCTCGGTGGCCGTTTCCGGCTCCATCGCGGTGCTGGGCGCGCCCTTCAAGTACTCCTTCGCGGGTGCGGCGTACGTGTTCGTGAAATCGGCCGGGGTCTGGTCCCAGCAGGCGGAACTCATCGGCTCCGACACCGCCTCCGGTGACTGGTTCGGGTTCTCAGTGGCTATCTCAGGCCCCACCGTCGTGGTGGGGGCGTACCAGCGGAACTCAGATACCGGGGCCGCATATGTATTCGCCGAAACGGGAGGGATCTGGTCACAACAGGCCGAGCTCACCCCTCCCGCCACCGCGGCGGTCCACGCTTTCGGGTACTCGGTCGCCGTCTCCGGTCCCACCGTAGTGGTGGGGGCACCCGACACGAGATCGGCGACGGGGGCGGCCTACGTGTTCGTGGCCTCGGGCGGGACCTGGATGCAGCAGGCGAGGCTCGCCTCCTCCGACCCCGCCGTCTTCGACCAGTTCGGGTTCTCCGTGGGAGTGTCCGCCTCTACCGCCGTCGTGGGGGCGTGGAAGAAGAACTCCTCCACCGGGGCGGCCTACGTGTTCGGGGAGTCGAACGGGGTGTGGTCCCAACAGGCCGAGCTCACTGCCTCCGACGCTGCGTCGAACGACCGGTTCGGCGGGTCGGTGGCCGTCTCCGGGTCCACCGCTGTGATTGGGGCACCCTTCAAGAACTCCCAGACGGGCGCGGCCTACGTGTTCGTGGAATCAGCGGGGGCCTGGTCCGAGCAGGCCGAGCTCACTGCCAGCGACGCCGCGTCGGGCGACGAGTTCGGCACATCGGTGTCCATCTCCGACTCCACCGCTGTGGTTGGCGCGCCCGCGAAGCGATCGTCCACTGGGGCGGGCTACGTCTACACAGGGCTTGGCGGGGCCTGGTCTCAACAGGCACTGCTCCGCGCCCGGGACGCCGCGTCGGGCGATTACTTCGGTGCTTCGGTGGCGGTCTCCGGCTCCACCGTGGTGGCAGGGGCCCCCATCAAGGACTCGTACACGGGGGCGGCCTACGTCTTCGTCTTGCCCGCTTCGTAGCGGCAGGACGACTCGGTTCCCTTCGATGCGGGTGGGGTCCTGAAGAGACCCCTCCCATCAAGTGGACGGAGGCGTCCCTGGCAGAAGGCTGCCGACGATGCTGCCGTGGCCCCTGGCAGCCATTCCGGGAGCGAGTGCCGCGACGAGAAAGAATGGCGCCCTGACGTTGCTGGCGAACATCTTGTCGAACGCTGCGATATCGAACTCCGCGGTCGGTGCGAAGACGGAGATCCCCGCGTTGTTGATGAGGATGTCGATGTCGCCGACGTCGTGTGCGAGGCGCTGCACGTCGGCGGCGTCGCTGAGGTCGGCAGCGACGAAGCTGGCCTTGCCGCCGTCGGCTGAGATCTCCTGGACCGTCTCGGCGCCCCGTGCGGCGTCGCGGCCGTGCACCAGGACCTCGGCCCCCTCCCGGGCCAGCTGCAGCGCGACCGCTCGACCAATTCCCGAGGTCGCGCCGGTCACCAGCGCCCGTTGGCCCGTGAGGCCGTTTTGCGTGAACGTTGACATCGCTGCTCCTTTTTCGTCGTCTCCTTCGGTGCCCCCGGCCCTCACTCACTTGGCGCGAGCGAGCCGCGGGCGCTTCGTTGCCGCGTCCACGAGGAACTCGGCGGCTTGGCGCGCCGCCGCCGGTGCGGTCGACGGGCCGTCCGTTCGCACGCCGACCGCAGCCTGCTCACGCGTTCCGGCCGGCTTGGATAGTTACCGACACGGACCGCCTCCGCAGCCCTTTCCGACAATGACCGTGTCCACGAAGCCAAACAGTAAAGGCGGATCGCCGACGGGCTTTCCAAGCATTCGCCGAAGGATCCACTTATCGTAGAGGGCGAAATGTTTTCGGTATTCATAGAACAGGCATGATGGCTGGCAATCCGGTGCTTCCTCTCGAAGCCGCTGGCCTACTCTGACCAACAGAATGAGGCCGTATAGCTTCCGGCGTAGCCTCAACTGGGCCACCAATTCCTCTGGGGTGACACCATGATCGCAAAAATCGCTTGTCGACGTTTCGGTACACAGTCCCACCCATGTGCCGCTAGCTGGCCAGTTGAGCGCCGCCCAGCGCTTTGACGGCCCACCAATAAGGAAATTCCCGATAGGGGGTATCCACTTAGCTCCAGTAGGATCAACATGTTGTGGTGGTCACCGACGGGTCTCACCCGCGAGCCGGGGCGGACTACCCGGGCTCTTGGCGGCAGTTCCTCGCTTGGTTCCCCGACGAG
>JALYLZ010000048.1 GCA_030774015.1 Actinomycetota bacterium
CATCTCCTGGTGAAAGCAGGGACTCCGCGATCCACGCATGGTGCACGACTACCTGGGAGGCCCTCTCGGCCTGCGGAGCGGCGGTTCAGGAACTGCTCATCGCGAACGGGATCGACATCTAGAACGACCCTGTGACGATCTCCCCTGCGGGTTCGTACGTCCCGATCACGACTCCGGTGGTAGAGACCTTGCTGTCCAGGAGCTTCAGCCCGGCAGGGATGGTGCCGTCAGAGAACAGCCGTTTCCCTGACCCGATGACGAGGGGAAAGACCCACAAGCGGTACTCGTCGACGAGGTGGTCGCGCATCAGCGTCTGGATCAGGTTCCCGCTGCCATGCACCTGAAGCTCCGGTCCGTCTTCCTTCTTGATCGCGGCGACACCTTCGGCCGCATCACCCTCGATCAGGACCGAGGGTCCCCACTCCAGCGTGCGATGGCCGCGCGACGCGACGTACTTGGTGGCGTCGTTCAATGGTTTGGCGCCGGCCTCCTCCGGTGCGGTTGGCCAATAGCCCGCGAAGATGTCATAGGTCTTGCGTCCCAGCAGGAGATCGAACGGCACGCTCATCGCCTCGGTCATGATCTGACGCATCTGCTCGTCCCAGTAGTTCACCGACCAGCCACCGAACGCGAAGCCGCCGCTGTCGTCCTCTTCAGGTCCTCCCGGTGCCTGCATGACCCCGTCGAGGGTCAAGAAGGTGCTCACGATCAGCTTTCTCATCTCTCGTGTCCTTTCGATCGGATCCCCGCCGGTCGGCCAGACCCATTGGAGTTGCCCCACGATGACCGCCTACGTGGGGGGTGGGCCCCGCGACAGCGAAAGGGCCGGGCCGGCACCCAATCAAGGGGCTGGCCGTTCACCTGAGCCTGGACAGCTACGGGCGACGCGGACTCGAGTCCAGTTACCGGCTGATGTGGAGCACCCGGCCGAGGCCTCGGGCGGTCCCTCCGAGCACTCGGCGGGTGGCGAACCCGAGGAGGACCAGCGGTCCGATCGGGCGCGGCCTGGCGTGCTCGATCTGCGCCTCGACTGCTCGCTCCTTCCGCGCTGTTCGCGGGGCTCGCGCCGGGCGGGCCGAAACCTCTTCCTCGTCGCGTTCGAACACCACCGCTCCCACCGCCGCGATCAGGACCAGGGCCACGGGCACCAGCGCCCACACGTACGGCGGGATCCCCTTGGGGCTGCCAGAGGTGGGCGCGACCTGGAGGGCGCTGCCACCGGTTGGCGGCTGAGTGGTCTGTGTGATCGGCTGCGGGTTGCCGCCGCCGCCTCCGCCGTGGCTGCCCTTCCCAGGCTTTCCGCCGAAGATCGAGCCCTGCACCGACCCGCCGCCCGTCCGGAACGGCGGCTTGTAGTACAGAGGACCGTTGTAGCTGAAGGTCGGCACGGTGCTCGAGCCGAACGACGATCCCGGACCGGCCACGTCGGACGGAGGCGTTCCGCTGGTCCCTGACCCACCCGTCCCACCAGAGCCGGACCCACCGGTCCCACCCGAGCCGCCGCTGCCACCTGACCCGCCGCCGCTGCCACCGCCACCCGAGCCGCCACCGCCACCCGAGCCGCCGGACCCGCCGCTACCGCCGGATCCTCCCGACCCTCCGGTGCCGCCACCCGACCCTCCGGTCCCGCCCGACCCTCCGGTCCCGCCCGAGCCACCGCTGCCACCCGATCCGGTGTCGGACGGCGAAGGTGAAGGCGCCGGAGCAGTGGACTGGGAGGAGAAGTTCGCGCTGCCGTCGTAGCCGGAGTCGGTCACCGTCACCGGCACGACCGTGACGGTGTAGGAGCCGACCGGGTTGTTCACGGTCACGCTCTCGGAGGTGCCCGACGAGGAGGCCGAGGCCCCCGCGGAACCCACGATCAGGTCGAAGTTGTCGCCGGAGTCCGGCCAGCTGATCGCGACGGTGACGCTGCCCGTGTGGTCGTTCCAGTAGGAGGGGTCGACGCTCACGGAGAGAGTGAACTGGTCACACAGCGATGCGACGCAGGCCGAGGAGCTGGGAACCCGCCGCCAGCGTGTAGTACGCACCGCTCCAGGAGGCCGAGGAGTTCGACGGTCCCACGGAGCCGGAGGAAGGGGAGGCTGCGAGTCCCGGAGAGGCCACCGCGACGACCAGGACAGCGGCCGCGGCGGCGACCAGGAGCCCGCGAATGCTCCCCCACATGTTCCTCATCACGTCCCCTCCGGCCCCTCGAACTCACCCTTCAAACGGGCAATTACAAACGAACGACTCTGTCACGCTGGACGGTGGGCATGTACCCGCCCGATGTTGGCCCCAAACCGCGGGCGCGGGGGCGCGGGATGGCCGGAGCTGCCCCCGAGCACCAGGGGTTGACGGGCGCTCCGGTGCACGGATTGGGCATGGTGGCCTGCGGTGGCAGCGACAGCATCTTGATGGTCGTGGGCTGCGGATAGTGCGTGGGCGGGTTGTCGGAGCAGGGCGGAAGCCCCGAGGACTGCTGGATGCCGGAGGCGCACACGATCTCGGCCGCCAGCGACGGGTCGCCCAGCGCGGGTCCGCCGCACGTCCCGTCCACGGTCTGGATGTCCGGGGGGTCGCTGGTGAGCGTCCCGGAGGTGTCCGTGTTGTCGTGGAAGCAGTTCCCCGGCACCACCGAGACCGTCGCGTTGCCGATGTCCGCGTTCCCCGGGTTGCCGAAGAACCCGTTGTTGGTGAACTGGTTGCCGGCGACCTCGTTCCCGAAGGCCTGGAAGTAGCAGATGGGCCCGGTCTGGATTCCTCCCTCGCAGTTCGACATGGGCGGCGGCGTCTCGTCATCCGGGAAGTCGTGGATCAGCATCCCCCACGAGCCGTTGTGCACGATCCGGTTGCCGACCACGGTGTCGTTCTGGCCGCCGGAAGTCTCGATGCCGGTACCGACCGGCGCCGCCCCGGCGATGCCGAACGACGGCACGTTGGGGCTGTTGTTGTCGTGGACGTGGTTGAAGCGGAACACCGTGCAGGAGCCGGTCCCGGTCGGTCCGGTCTGGCCCGCCGGGCAGGCCCCCTCCTGCGGCGGCGGCGCGTCGTCGTTGTTCAGGCTGTTGGGGACGATCCCCGACCGGTTCCGGTCGAACTCCGAGCGCTGGATGATCAGGTTGCCGCCGGAGTTCGTCCCCGAGTACCCGAGCGCGCTGTTCTCCGCGTGGGCGTCGGTGATCACCACGTTGCAGTCCGGGCAGGCGCCCACGTAGTACGCCGAGTCGCCCATGTTGCTCGCGTACGTGTGGAGGAGCACGCCCGGGCCGTAGGAGTTGCTGGCGAAGATGCCGTACACAGGAAGTTGCAGGCGGTGAGGTTCTCGACGAAGACGCCGTCGGTCTCGAACACCTCGATGCCGTTGCGGCCCTCGGTGGAGCCGTCGACGGCCGTCGGCCCGAAGTCCTGGGCCGCCGGCGACGGATCGCATGGCCTGGGTATGGAGGCCGCCGGCGACGCCTTCGTGCCATCGAGGATCACGTGGTTGCGGTCCATCCCGCGCAGGTGGATGTTCGGCGTGGTGATGTAGACGCCGGCCTGGTCCGACCCGTGCTCGCGGTAGTCGCCGGGCCCGATCAGGATCCAGTCGCCGGGACTGGCCGCATCCACCGCGGCCTGGATGCTCGAGTAGCCGCCCGGGACCCCGTGGAACGAGCCGACCAGCAGGACCTTCGGAGCGGAGGTGGAACCCGCGACCGCGGGAACGCCCGGGCTGAGCGCCACGAGCCCCACCGCGGCCATCGTGGACAGCAGCGCGGATCGCACGTCGTACCTCCCTGGGATGCGGGCGCGCCCATCTGCGCGAAGCAGGGCGAGCGCGGATGGCTTCTACCCGGCGCCCTTCGCGTCAAACGTCGCCGGCGTGTGCCGGGGCTTGAAGGGGGAACAACGCCTGGGATGGCTTCAGATGCTTCCGACGCCAGACACCCGCCGGGTCCGCTCGAGAACCAGAAGCACGGCGAGACGGCCGATCCGGGCCGTCCGCAGCCCGAGGCGGCCGAGGTCGAGAGCGCCCGGCTCCTCGCTCCAACGAGGCGCGCGAGGACCTCCTGGCCAGCGGGTTGAGCGACCGCGAGATCCGTCGGTTGGCGGACGCGTACATCGCCGAGGACCGTGGAACCGACCTCCCCGGATTCCTGAAATGGGCCCGCGCGCGAGCCGGTTCCGGACAGGCGTAGCCCGAGCCAGGCGGCGCCTGCGGAGCCGCATGCACGTTCCACTACAATCGGCCCGGAGACGTGGCTGAGTGGCCGAAAGCAGCCGCCTGCTAAGCGGTTAGGGGGTTGATAGCTCCCTCGCGCGTTCGAATCGCGCCGTCTCCGCCAGTGTCCGGGGTAGCGTGCTAGTCGCGGGAGGAATCGGCTGGGTTGAGCGGCACGGGCCGACCCATCGGGTCATGGCAGATCCAAGCGCACCCCAGACTGCTCGGCGTCCGTCGAGTCGACCAGCGCATGCGTTGCCGTCAATCTGCCGAGAGTCGCACTCCGATCGTCCCACGGCATCGCCGCGGTCCAACGCCACGCATGGGCCAGGACCTTGATCAGGACATCCGTTCGCCCATTGCGGGAGAGCACCCGAAGCGCCGTGAGGTATTCGTTCCGGAAAACTATCGGAATGATGATCCGGGACTGCCCCACGGCGGACAGCTCCGCACACATTGCGGCTCGGGCCACGCGCCCGTTCCCGTCGTCGAAGGGATGGACCTCGGAGACGAGAAAGAGCTGGAAGGCTGCCCGCGCGAAGCCGGGGGGCAGCCGCTGTCCCAGCTTGAAGCCTTCGACAAGGGTTCCTTCCGCCAGGCTGTGGTCCACGAATACGTAGGAGCCGGCCTGGTTGGCACGCTCCTTGAACAGACCAGGTCGCTTGCTCGGCCGACCGCTCATGACGGCTGAGTGACGGAGCGTCAGGAGATTGAGGAATTCCTCGGCGTCGGCAGGCACGGCGGCTCGGCCGACTGGATCGGACACGATCCGATAGGTGCCCAGGATGTCGTGCGCGTCCTCGGGCCTGCTCGCCGGGACGTCGCCCGAACGGATGATCTGCTCCGCTTCGTCGATCGTGAACTCGGTTCCTTCGATGAAGTTCGAGAAGTACGCCTCGAAAAACGGCAGCGTTCCATCCAGGTCGCCGGGCGGAGGCGGCAGGGCTTCGGGAAGGCCGAGCTCCGGGGAGGGCGCGGTGAGCGCGTCCGCGAGCTGTCTGAACCGATCCAGGCGGGAGGGATCCCATTCCCGGCCGCCCGTACGGGCGACGAGGAGGGCGGCGGCGCCCTGCCGGATAGGGCGGGTCCCGGCCACGGCGCCGATGAGATCCTCAAGCGGTCGCCGACGTTCGGCGTGGCCGATAGCCTCCACGATCTCGATCCCCCTATCACGAACGGACTGGAGCCAGCCGTCCGGTCGGAGTTGCACCTTGCGGACGAGCCACTCCTCGATCTCGGCTCGACCCATCGTTCGCGCCGGGCGGCCTGCGCGGGTCATCGAGAGTGCGAGGTTGTCCACGAGGGTCCGTGCGTCGGAGGTGATCCGCAGGCCCGAAGGCCAGGGCGGATCGTCATCGAATGCGGGAGCCCCAGGACGTGGAACGATGGTCAGCCCCGGAAGGACGATGTCCCGATGGCGCTCGTCGGAGATGATGAACAGGAAGCCGTCGACCGGGAGCCCGTTGTTCGCCGCTGAGCGATCGGCCACGATGGCATCAGGCGCGATCCGGGCCAGGATCTCCCAACGGTTCCCGTCGACGAGAAGTTCGGGTGGGGTGGTGAGATCCGCGGTGTAGATTCCGGCCGCGAGCCGACGGATCCGACCCGATGCAACCGCACGAGACAGGGTCGACGCAGGTGCGACGTCGTTGAAGAAGACCGATCCACGGGCCGTTGGCCACGGGGTGGTAGTCGTCCGTGTCATCCCGGGGAAACACTCCCGCACGTGCCGATGCAAGAAATTGTCATGAGGCCAAGGATAACGGAAGAATCTGCTCCGAGAAGGCAGCTCTCCTGCGGCGACGGCTGAAGTAGATGTGCTGAGCAATGGACAGAGCGCAAGAAATTGTGCCGAGCTGCCATCGCAGCCGAACCGCCAGCGACTCCGCCTCGGTCGCTGATACTGGTTGGCGGATCCGCGTTCAGCTGCTGTCGGCCGGCTCTCGCCGCAACGGGCTCCGGGCGGCCGCGTAGCCCGCCGCGTAACCGGCGGCCGCCGCCGCGGCCGCGGTGGCGCCCACCGCGGAACCCAACAGCGTGCGCCGCCTGGCCACCCGGAGGTCGATCACCTGCCACCCGTTGGCCCGGGCCACCCGCAGCAGCGCGCGGTCGGGGTTCATCGCCACGGGGTTCCCCACCAGCTGGAGCAGCGGCAGGTCGTTGACGGAGTCCGAGTACGCGTAGGAGCGGAGCAGGTCGATGCCGCGCGCGTCGGCGAGCTCCTTCACCCGCCGGGCCTTCTCCTCCCGGCTGCACAGCTCGCCCTCCAGGTGCCCGGTGTAGACCCCGTCGGCGACCGCGGCCTTCGTGCCGATCACGCCGTCGATCCCGAACTCGGCGGCCAGAAGGGACAGGAAGTCCTCCGGAGACGACGAGGAGATGTAGACCTCCCGTCCCGCCCGCTTGTGCCGGTTCATGAGCTCCACGGCCTGGGGGTAGAAGCGAGGCAGCAGCTCCCGCTCCACCACCAGGCGGCCCATGGCCTCGACGTCCGTCTTGGCCCGTCCCTTCACGGCGCCGAGCGTGGCCTCCCGGGCCCGCCGCATTCGTTCCTTGTCCTCCTTGCCCGACAGGCGGTAGAGCAGCTGGTCCGAGGCGATCCGCGCGATGTCGCGATTGGTGAACACGCCCTGCCGGTACATCTCCCGAGCCAAGGGGAACAGGGCCGCGCCCGGCAGGAGCGTCTTGTCGAGGTCGAAGAACGCGGCCTCCCGGGGCGGCTGGGACGGTTTCGAGGGAGTCATGTCGGCCCATATCCTCCTACGAGGAGGGGCCGTCCGACACCGGGGCGAGCGTGGCCCCACGCCTCTATCATGGGTGGTCTCCTCGATGCGCCCGTAGCTCAATTTGGATAGAGCGTCTGACTACGGATCAGGAGGTTGGGGGTTCGAGTCCCTCCGGGCGCGCTGACGAAGCGACCTGGCAGTCGTTTCGAACTTTCTCCCGTCGAAGTCACGGCTCCTTCGGCCTGGGGGCATCAGAGTCCCGCCCGGTGGGAGAAAGACTCAGGTTCCGAGCCGGCCCCCTGCGCTCACCGCGAACAGCCGCCACTCTCCGGGGACGCCCTTGAGCTCGTGGGAGCCTCGATCCTCGAACTCGATCCCCGAACCTGCGACCAAGTCTTTCACCGTGCTCGACACCAGCACCTCGCCCGAGCCGGCCATCGCCGCAACGCGGGCGCCGATGTGTACCGCAATGCCCCCCACGTCATCCCCCATCAGCTCGCACTCGCCGGTATGCAGCCCGGCACGGATCTCGATCCCGAGCAGGCCACCGGCCGAGACGATGGCCTGCGCGCACTGGATCCCCCGGGCCGGTCCGTCGAACGTGGCCAGGAAGCCGTCGCCGATGGTCTTCACCTCGCGGCCTCGGAATCGAGCGAGCTCCTTCCGGATGGCTTGGTGGTGGCCGTCGAGGAGGTCGCGCCAGCGCCGGTCCCCCTGCTGGGCGGCGAGCGCCGTCGAGCCGACGATGTCAGTGAACAGCACAGTCGCGAGCACACGATCCGGCTCGGACGCGGGCCGGATCCCGGTGAGGAACTCCTGGACCTCGTCGACCAGCGTGTCCTGGTCGCCGACGAACGGTGCGTTGTCCGTCCCCGGCAGCTCGACGTACTTGGCGCCGCGGAGAAGTTCGGCGATGACCCGGCTTCCACCCACCGGCCGCATCCGGTCGCCCGTCCGGTGCACCACGAGGGTCGGCACCCGGATCGCCGGCAGGACGTGCCGGATGTCGATTTCCGACGTCATCCGGAACCACCCCTTGGCCGCGCCAGGGCTCATGCTCCGCTGGAAGCGCAACAGCCACCGGCGAAAGGCCTCGTCCCTCGAGACGCTCGGCGCGACGGCGCCGGCCGCCACGACATCCCGCCCCCATCTGGTGTCGAGGATGTCGATGAACTGGTCCTGCGCCTCCTGGGTCAGGCCCCACGGGAAGTCGGGGCTCCACGATCCCTTCGCGAACGAGGCGTACAGGACGAGACCGGACGTCCGTTCCGGGTAGGTCGCGGCGAACAGCGCGGACATCGGTCCGCCCTCGCCCCACCCGAACAGCGCCGCCCGCTGGGATCCGACGTCGTCCATGACCGCCCGGAGGTCGTCCATGGTCTCCTCGAGCGTGGACGGCACGGGGGCGGGGTCGGAGAGCCCCGTTCCCCTCCGGTCGAAGAGCAGCAGCCGCGAGAACGAGGTGAGACGGTGGAGGAACCGAGCGTACGCTGGCCACTCCCAGTTCAGCTCCAGGTGGGTGGAGTAGGCCGGGGCGAACACCAGGTCGAGGGGCCCATCCCCCACCACCTGATAGGCGATGAAGAGCTCACCGCTCTTCGCGTACCTCGTCTCAGGCTCCATGGGTGCCATTCAGCGAATCCCCGCTCCGAGCACAGTCTCGCGCACCGGGCGACCCGGCGGGGCGCGTGAGAGGACATCGCGAGTCCGCCCCGCTCAGAGCCGGCGAGCCCCCCACGTGCCGAGCACCAGCTCGTGCAGTCGGCCGATCTCCTCTTGGACTTGAGGGTTCGAGTAGGGTCCAATCAGGGGCGCTCAGGTGATGTGTCGGGACATCGTGCACTCTCGGTCCCGGGACATCGTCCGGCGTTCAGGGTTGGAGGTTCAACGCCGCACGAGGCCAAAACCTGTAGAAGGGCTCCGGGCGTGACCGAAAGGTCTGGATTGTCTGGGTTCCCGGTGGTACAGTCCAGCCCCCATGCAGGTCGGGGCCATCCTGCCGTTCGGCGGCAAACACCGAGTCCTCACCGCGGCGCTGCTGTGCGCGCTGGCATTGGCCATGTCGGGTCCAGCCACGTCCTCACTGGCGCGGCCCGCCGCTGCCCCGGCGGCCACGCGGTCGGTGAGCCTGGACGCCTTCCGCGGCCTGGGCTCGTGGGTGGACATCTACGACACCGACGCGCTCGACGATCCCACCGCCGCCGTCGCGGTCATGGCGGCCCACGGCGTTCGCACCCTGTTCCTGGAGACGGGCAACTACCGCCACAGCGGCATGGTGTATCCGGGGAAGACGGCCGAGTTCATCCGGGCCGCGCACGCGCGCGGGATGGAGGTGGTGGCCTGGTACCTGCCCCTGTTCAAGGACGTCGACACCGACCTGGCGCGGGTCGAGCGCTCGCTCCAGTTCCGGACCTCGGACGGCCAGGCGTTCGACTCCTTCGGCCTCGACATCGAGGCGAACGTCGTCTCGCCCAAGCTCCGGATCCAGCATCTCCTGGAGCTCTCGGCCCGGATCCGCGACGCCGTCGGTCCCTCCTACCCGCTCGCCGCGATCATCCCCTCGCCCCGTGGAATGATCCGCGTGCCCACGTACTGGCCGGGCTTTCCCTACAAGCAGCTGCCGAAGTACTACGACGTGGTCATGCCGATGTCCTACTACACGTTCCACACGAACGGGCCGTGGGCCGCGCACAAGTACATCTCGGACAACATCCGCATCGTCCGGGAACGCACCGGCGACCCCACCATTCCCATCCACGTCATCGGCGGCCTGACCGAGGACACCTCCACCAAGGAGTGCCGGGCGTTCATGCGGGGGGTCCGGGAGAACGGGATCCTGGGGGGGAGCCTGTACGAGTACGCCGGGATGACCTCCGGACAATGGGCCGCGTTGCAGCAGATCCCGGCCAACCCGGTCGAGCGCCCCGCGCTTCCCGTTCCCGCGGGCGGGGGCGAGGCGCTCGGGAACATCCCCGGCGGCGACACCACGCATCCCAAGGAAGTGTTCTTCGCCGAGAACGGCAGCCCGGGGGCGTGGAAGCTGAGCTATCGCGTCTTCGACGTCCAGACCGGAGAGCTCCAGATCTTCGTGAACTGGCGGTTGCTCGGGACCGTGTACCCGACCGAGGCGGGGAAGTGGAGCCGCCTGCGGACCCGCTCCATCGACGATTCCTGGATCGACGACTCCGGAACGAACTTCATCGCGTTCGTCGCCGCCGGCGACTTCCCCGACTGGAGCACGTGGGGAGTCCGGGACGTCGCGGTTCGGCAGGCCTAGGCTTCCGCGGTTGCCGGTGACGCCCGTGCTGCCTTGGGACAATGCGATCTCGTGGTGCGGGACGGATGGACGCGCGTCCCGCGGGAGGGAGGATTCGTGAACGAGGGAACACACGGGCCTGACCGGCCCCAGGGGGACCCCCCGCCATACCCGCAGGGGGACCAGCCGCCGTACCCGCCGCCGGGAAGCGGTCCGCCCCCGGGCCCACCTCCCCCGCCCGTCCCGGTCGCTCCCGCCGAGGCGACCCCGCCGCCGCCCTCCGGACGCAACCGCGGGAAGCTCGTCGCCGTCCTGGTGGCCGCCCTGGTCATCGTCGGCGGCCTGGCGTTCGCGGCCATCAAGGTCTTCAACTCGGTCGCCGGCACCAGCGACGTCCTGGCGAAGATGGTTCCCTCCGACGCCGACGTCTACGTGACGGCGTACCTGGACCCGGGAGCCGGCCAGAAGCTGAACCTCCGGAACCTGGCTCACAAGTTCCCCGCGGCGGCCGGCAAGGACCTGGGCTCGACCCTGGACCAGACCCTCGAGCAGGCCCTGTCGCAGACCGGCCTCTCCTACGTCCGCGACGTCAAGCCGTGGTTGGGCACGCAGCTCGCCGTCGCGGTATCGCTGAACGGCACCGTCCCGCAGGCGGCGGTGCTGATCTCCTCGAAGGACGACGGGAAGGCCCAGGCCACGCTGCTGAAGGCGCGCGACCAGCTCTTGGGCCAACAGGGCCTGAGATGGACCAGCCAGACGCACGGCGGCGTCACCGTCAACGTCGGGACCGATTCGAGTGGTCCTCAGGCGGCCTACGCCCTGGTGGACCACACCGTGGTGCTGTCGAACTCGACGTCGCTCGTGGACCGGGTCATCGACACGACGCAGGGGCACGGCTCGAACCTGAACGACGACGACGCGTTCCAGGCCACGGTGTCCTCGCTGCCCAAGGACGTGCTGGGTCGCGTGTTCGTCAGCCCTGGGCTCTTGAACAAGCTGCCGGGACTGCTCGCGGGTGGGGCCGTAGGAGGCTTCGGTGGCCCCTCCGGCGTGATAGGCATACCCTCCGGCGTGACCGGCCTGCCCTCCGGGCTGCCCACCGTCCTGCCGTCGGTGCCGGGAGGGAACCCGCTGGCCCAGCTGAGCGCGTTCCGCGGCCTTGGCGCGTCGCTGTCCGCACAGTCGGACGGGCTGGCCTTCGACCTGTCAGTGGCGCTCGACTCCTCGAAGCTGTCCTCCTCCCAGAAGGAGGCGCTCGACGCGGGCTCCCATGAGAACGCCGTGATCGGGTTCGTCCCGAAGGACGCCCTCGGCGTGTTCGCGCTGACCGGGTTCGACAAGCTGGCCCAGAGCGCGATCGACCAGTTGGGCACGCTGAACCCCCAGGCCAAGCAGATCACCGACGAGATCGGCCTCACCTCCAACGTGCTGGGGGACCTGACCGGTGACATCGGGGTCGAGCTCCAGCCGGGGACGGGGGGCCCGCCCTCCGGGGCCCTGCTCATCGGGACCAAGAACGAGTCCAGCACGCAGGGCTTCCTCGACCGCCTGGCGACGTTCCTGTCGAAGCAATCCTCCGGCTCCGACCAGGCGATCACGTTCCAGTCGGAGAGCTACAAGGGCGTGACCATCAAGGTCGCGTCCGGCCCCGGGCTGGGGCCGACGGACCTCCAGCCGGCGTACGCCGTGACCTCGGGCATGGGCATCATCGGGGAAACCCCGGACGCGGTGAAGGCCGTGATCGACGCCCACGGCGGGTCCAACATCACGAGCACGTCCAACTTCACCGACACCTTCTCGCAACTGGAGAAGGCCAACAGCGCGCTCCTGTATGCGGACATCGAGGCCATCCTGTCGAAGCTGGTCCCTGCGGGGAGCCTGCCGCCGGACCTGCAGTCGAACGTGTCCCGGCTGAAGGCAGCCGCGCTCGACGTGTCCAGCTCGTCAGATCACGTGTCCGTCCGGCTGTTCTTCCTCATCAAGTAGGGCCGGGCGGGTGGCGGAGTTGGAGCCCGGTCCAGAAAGGCGGGCGGCGGAGCCCGGCGTGGACGAGAGGATGATGGGGCTCGCCCTGGAGGAGGCCCGCGCCTGCCTGGCGTGGGGTGACGTCCCCATCGGGGCGGTGGTGACCCGAGGGCAGGAGGTCCTGGCCGGGGCGGGGAACCAGCGCGAGCGACTGGGCGATCCCACCGCCCACGCGGAGATCCTGGCCCTGCGGGAGGCCAGCCGGGCCGTCGGCTCGTGGCACCTCGACGACTGCACGCTCTACGTCACGCTGGAGCCCTGCGCCATGTGCGCGGGCGCGGTGGTGCTGGCGCGCCTGGACCGCCTCGTGTTCGGGACGACCGATCCGAAGGCCGGGTTCGCGGGGTCGCTGGGTGACCTGGTGCGAGACCCCCGGCTGAACCATCGCGCCGAGGTCACATCGGGCGTCCGGGCCGAGGAGTGCGGGGCCGTCCTCCGTGAGTTCTTCAGGTCCCGGCGCTGAGGGAGGGCCTTCGGCGCTTTGCTACGATCCGCCCGGAGGCGTGCCGGAGCGGACGAACGGGACCGCCTCGAAAGCGGTTAGGGGCTTGACCGCCCCTCACAGGTTCGAATCCTGTCGCCTCCGCAATCCGGAACCCTGTGGGGCGGGGCCTGCGCCCGCCCCACCGCGTTCGAACCGCGGTGTCCGAACCCCGTTCCGTAGAATCTCCCCGGTGGCTTGCCCGAGTGGACGAAGGGGCACGCCTGGAGAGCGTGTAGGGGGGCAACCCCCTCCCGGGTTCGAATCCCGGAGCCACCGCCTTTCGCGTACAACGAGGCGGGAACCCCCCTTCGATCGCGAGCGTCGGTAGAGCGTGGACACCAGCCCGTCCGAACCCGAGCCGCCGGCAGAAACCGGATCGGGCGGCCCGTCCTTCGGCAGGGGCGTCGTCGCCGTGGTGGCGTTCGTCGTGCTGGTGGGTGGATCGGTCCTCGCTTGGCGGCTCGTGACGCCCGGCCATGCCGGGAGGCCGAGCCGGGCGGATGCGACCTCCGGGTACTACGTGCAGCTTCCCGATGGACCCGAATCCGGTAGCCAGGTCGTCGCCACGACCAACCTTCCGGAAGGAACCCTCTTCGAGACCCACGACGAGGTCTTCGGCTCGGACCCCGGATCGTCCGCGGGTGACGACTTCGGATGCTGCGAGAAGGTACAGGACGGCCAGATCGACCTCACGGTCGCCAACACCACCTGCAACCTGTTCGTCGGCGGTGGAGCGAGTTCGGGGTTCTCCGTCACGGTCACCGTGCGCCAAGTGTTCGACGACTTCGAGCCGTCCGTGCCGAACGGGCAGACATGGAAACCCCCCCGGCAGCCCCCGGACGTCCTCGCCGTGCTGGGTCAGCACTTCGAGAATCTGACCGGGGATCAGGTCGTGACGCTCGACGATGGGACCAGGCTGCTGGTCGTCACCGGGAAGTACGGCTGGCAGGGCCCCCAGTGCGGGGGCGATCCCCTTCCGCTGTTCGGGGGGCCGGACTGCAAGCCCGACCAGGAACAGCTCCAGGGAGAGGACCTCGAGTCCGCGATGGGCGAGATCATGGGTGCCCTCAGCCAGGCCCGGATGTGCGAGTTCTGGGGGATCGAGCTGCCACCCGACGTGGAGGCGCAGCACCCCTGGCCCGACTTCGCGAAGCAGTGGCGGGACTGGTTCCTGAACCCGCCGAAGGACTTCTCGGACGCGAGGTCGGACGCGTACTGGGACCTCGAGCCGTTCACCTGGCACCTCGTGAGGCAGCAGGGAGATCGGTACTTCGTGGACGTCACCGACCACGACCAGACCATCATCAGCCTCGAGATCGACGCCCTTCCCGACTATTGCTCGAGCTGCGATCCGAACGTCGTCCCGTTCTGGGGCGTCGTGGACTGGACCCTCCACTGAGCCGAAACGCCGGGCCTCGTCCGTAGCCTCGCGTCAGCCGAGGCGCCACCGAGCCGGGGCTTCGCGAACACCAGGTCCGAGTACAGGGCGCCGTAGCGGTCGCTCGTGCCGTCGCCGACGAAGGCCACGGGGCCGTGGCGCTCGCGAAGCCGCACCGCGGCGAGCATCTTGCAGGTCCCGCACCCGACGCAGACGGGATGGCCGCCCAGGTGGGCGAGCCGGCCACCATCGAACTCGTTCGTGAGGACGGGGAGCGATCCCAGCCCCGCAGCTTCCAGCATCGGCCGGATGTGGAACCCGAACCCGTCGCTCACCACCTCCACCGCCAGGCCGGCACCCCTGGCCCAGTCGACGAACGGGGGAAGGGTCGGGTCCACCGAGTGGCGTTCCAGGGCGAAGGACACCATCTCGTCCCGCGAGGCCCTGAGCATGGCCGCCTGGCGGTCCACGCACTCCCGCAGGCCGATCTCGCCGCGCTCGACCGCCTCGTCGAGCGCTTGCCACCCGGGTTCCCCGAACTCGACGAGCAGCGCTTCGGAGACGTCGGTCGGACACGCCGTTCCGTCGAAGTCCAGCAGCACGGCTCGGACCGGGAGCATGGGTGCAGGCTAGCCCGGCGGCCGGGATCGGTGGTTCGCGTTGCGTCCGGCCATTCCCCGGGGGATACTCGGCTGCCCGCCAGCGAGGATCGAGAGGAGGGATGGACATGGCCACGACCGTCGCCACGCACCACGTCGAGCCGCATCCCTCGAGGGTCGCCCACTAGCGCCACCGCGCGTTCAGCGTTCCGGCCGCCTCCCGAGGGCGGCCGCTTCTGTTTCCAGACCCGATTCGAAAGGGGGCCATCCATGCCTGAGCTCGCCACGGCACCTCACGTTTCCATCACCCGCTCACGACACCATGGAGGCCAGGTTGCCAGCTCACGCGGAACTCGAACCGTTCCTCGACGATGGACTCATCACGGGCGTCCGGTACGCTCTCAAGAGCGGAAAGGAGGCCGACGTCTACCTGTGCGACGCGGGCCCGTCCACCGGCCGGAAGCTCCTCGCGGCCAAGGTCTACCGGCCCCGGCACCACCGGGACTTCAAGGACGACTCGATGTACCGAGCCGGCCAGGTCATCACCAAGCGGCGCGAGCGAACCGCCGTGGAGAAGAAGACGCGCTTCGGGCGGCAGCTCGACCACGCGTTGTGGGTGGACCGCGAGCGTGAAGCCCCGACGACCCTGCATGCCGCGGGCGTCGACGTCCCCGAGCCGTTCGGCGGCAGCGAGTCCGCGATCCTCATGGGCTACGTGGGAGACGAGGATGGGCCCGCTCCACAGCTCCGCCACGTCGACCTCGACGCCCGGGAGGCGCGGGAGCTGTACGAGCGGGTGGTATGGAACCTGGAGACCATGCTCGCCAACAACCTGGTCCACGGGGACCTCTCGCCGTACAACATCCTGTGGTGGGAGGGCGACATCACCATCATCGACCTGCCGCAGGCGGTGGACCCTCGACGGAACCCGAACGCCCACGACCTCCTGGTCCGGGACGTCCAGAACGTGACCGCGTTCTTCTCCCGCTTCGGCGTGCGGACGAACGCGGACGCCCTGGCGCACGACCAGTGGATGCGTTTCCTGTTCGCCGACCTATGACGGTGAGCGATTGAAATCGCTCAAACGCTAGGGATTTCGCATACGAATCCCTGGCGAGGGTCTGTCTCAGTTTGGAGGAACTGCCCTCACCAGCCCATGTCTCGCGAGACCTTCTCTCTGGCCTCGTCGATCTGCTGTTGAGACACGCCCTCCACACCGGCCTGTTCCAACTGGTCAAGCAAATCCACGAGGAGCCTGCTTCTCGGCTCGATACGTGATTGGGATCGCATTGAGATCCACGGCCATGAGCCAATCGTAGAGAACGATCGCGTCGGCCTTCCAAAGTCTGAGTTCGACCCTGTCGATTTCCTCCGCCATGCCGGAAGGATACCCAGGCGAGGTCCCAGGTCGCTTCTCGTATACTCGTCGCGGTGACCGTGCTAGGCGGGGAGCTAGCGGTGCCCTGTACCCGCAATCCGCTCCAGCGGGGCCGAATTCCCGCCCGCGGCCCGAAGGGTCCGAGGCTGCCCCCGGTACGGGGCGTCGATGGTCGGGTCCTGCGCGACGCCAACTTGTGAAACCCGTCAGGTCCGGAAGGAAGCAGCGGTAAGCAGGCGCTGGCGGGTGCCGCAGGGACGCCTGGCCGGAGCCGCCGGCCGGGAGAGCGCCCGAGTCCTTCGCTCGTCAACGGCGGGTGCACGGTCACCACTTCCTTCCCCCCGAGGCGCCGCCGTGGATGTCGCCCGGGGGCGGTAGGCTGGCCGGGAACCGGAAGGCGTGGGTGATCGTGGCCGAGGAGAAGCAGTACCAGTCGCTGTACCGGAAGTACCGCCCGCAGGTCCCCGAGGAGGTCCTGGGGCAGGAGCACGTCGTGCGGGCGCTTGTGGGCTCGGTCAAGGAAGGGCGCCTGGCCCACGCGTTCCTGTTCTGTGGTCCCCGGGGGACGGGCAAGACCTCCACGGCCCGGATCCTGGCCAAGATGGTGAACTGCGAGCAGGGGCCCACGCCCGAGCCGTGCGGGGTCTGCGAGCAGTGCCTGCGGATCCGCGACGGTTCGCATCTGGACGTGGTGGAGATCGACGCGGCCTCGCACGGGGGCGTGGACGACGCCCGGGAGCTCCGCGAGCGGGCCCCCACGGCTCCGGCCCAGGGCCGCGAGAAGGTCTACATCATCGACGAGGCGCAGCGGCTGTCGCGGGAAGCGTTCGACGCGCTGCTCAAGGTGTTCGAGGAGCCGCCCCCGGGCGTGCGGTTCGTCCTGTGCACCACGGAGCCCCACAAGATGCCGGCCACCATCGTGGGGCGGTGCCAGCGGTTCGACTTCCGCCGGGGATCCGGGGACGTGGTCGCCGGCTACCTGATGGAGCTGGCCAAGCGGGAGGACGTGGTGCTGGACGAGGCGGCGGCGCACGTCATCGCCCGCCAGTCGGAGGGGTCGTTCCGCGACGCGCTGTCCCTGCTGGACCAGGCGTCGGTGCTGGGCGGGGGCAAGATCGACGCGGAGGTCATCCAGTCGCTCCTCGGGGCGCCTCGCGCCGAGGTGCAGTACGCGATCGCCGACGCCGTGGCGGTCGGCGACACGGCGGCGGTGTTCGAGCTGGTGAACGGGCTGGTCCAGGAAGGCCAGGACCTCCGCCACGTCACCGTGCAGTGCCTCCAGCACTTCCGGAACCTGCTGCTCGCCAACACCGCGCCCGGCCAGGCCGACCTGGTGGACGTTCCGGAGGACGAGTACGAGCGGCTGCGGACCCAGGCTTCGAAGCTCCAGCCGGCCGAGATCTCCCGGGTCATCGCCCTGCTGCTTGCCGCCCAGACCGACATGCGTTGGACCACGTCGCCCCGGCTGACCCTGGAGCTGGCTCTGGTTCGGGCGTCGATGCCGGAGGCCGACCCCTCCGCCTACGGCCTGGTGGGGAGGATCGAGCGGCTGGAGCGGCTGGCCGGGGTGGAGGCTAGTGCTGGTGGTTTGGGGCCGGCGGCGGCTCCTCCGCGGGCCAGTCCCCACCCTACCCCCGCTGCGGAGCCGCCGCCGTCCTCTGCTTCCCTTCGGCGTGCGCCGGACCCACCTTCCGACCTGGCCTCTCCGGCCGCCCCGGCGGCCGAGGACCAGCCGGCATCTTCCGCAGTAACGGGTCCCGATGTGGACGTGCAGATGCTTCGGCGGTCGTGGCAGGCGGTGCTGGAGCGGGGGGGGCCGGTGTTGCGGGGGCTGCTCGAGACCGCGACCCCGGTGGCCTACGACGGGACGACGCTGGAGCTGGCGTTCCCGCCGAACCGGAAGTTCGCTGCCACGCGCGTGGCCGAACGGGAGCAGGAGCGGCTTCGGCGCACGCTCCAGGAGGTGCTCGGGATCTCTCCGAAGGTCAAGTGCCTGGTCCGCGAGCCGGCGGCCGGGCCGCCCGTGGCGGACGAGGACCCGCCGCTGTCCGAGGAGGCCGCGCTGGCCAGGCTCCAGTCGGAGCTTGACGCGACCATCTCCGCGGAGCCCGAGTAGCGGGCGCCCATCGACATGTACGAGGGGCCGATCCAGGAGCTGATCGACGAGCTGGCCAGGCTTCCCGGCGTCGGGCCCAAGTCCGCCCAGCGCCTCGCCTTCCATCTGGTGAAGGCTCCGTCCGACGAGGCCCGTCGCCTGGCCGACGCCATCGTCCAGGCCAAGGAGCGCATGCGGTTCTGCCGGGAGTGCGGCAACCTGGCCGAGCAGGAGCTGTGCCGGTACTGCCGCGACCCCGGGCGTGACCCCACCCTCATCTGCGTGGTGGAGGAGCCCAAGGACGTGGTGGCCATCGAGAAGGCCGGCGTGATCAAGGGCCGGTACCACATCCTGGGAGGTGCCATCTCGCCGCTCGACGGCGTGGGACCGGACGACCTCCGGGTCAACGAGCTGCTGGAGCGGGTCGAGCGCGACGGGGTGGTCGAGGTCATCCTGGCCACCAACCCCAACCTGGAGGGGAACGCCACGGCGATGTACGTGGCGGCCCTGCTGAAGCCGATCGGGATCCGGGTGACCCGGCTGGCCAGCGGCCTCCCGGTGGGCGGGGACCTGGAGTACGCGGACGAGATCACCCTGGGCCAGGCCCTCGAGGGTCGCCGCGAGATGTGAATGTGGCGGACCGGGATCACGATGCGCCGCCCGGGCCCGTCCTCGGTGAACCCCGCCGCTATCTGCTGCTGGCCAACCCGGCCTCCGGCACGAAGGAGGACCGGGAGCTGGTCCGCCGGGCCCGCCAGGGCCTGGGAGACGTCCAGGAAGAGCGGATAGCTCCCGGAGTCGACCTCGCCGCCGCGATCCGGGCGGGTGTCTCCGAGGGGCGGATCGT
>JALYLZ010000049.1 GCA_030774015.1 Actinomycetota bacterium
TGAGCCGACTCCCGCCTGGAGGCGGGAGTCCGAGTCGCCCTGTGGGAGAATCGGCCTGCACGGGCGGGTCGCGGAAAGGCCCGCGCGGGCAGGGCATCATCACGAAGACGAAGAGAAGCGCACCACCCTGAAGACGAAGAAGAGAAGTGAGGACATGAGCGACGAACCGAAGATCAGCGCGGAGCAGGTGAAGGCCCTTCGGGATGCCACCGGCGCCGGCATGATGGACTGCAAGCGAGCCCTCCAGGAGACCGGAGGGGACAAGACGAAGGCGACCGAGTGGCTCCGCCAGAAGGGCCTCGACTCGGCCAAGAAGCGTGCCGGGCGGAGCGCCGGCGAGGGCGTCATCGACAGCTACATCCACTTCAACGCCCGCGTGGGTGTCCTGGTCGAGGTCAACTGCGAGACGGACTTCGTGGCCAACACCGGCGAGTTCCGGCAGCTGGCCAGGGACGTGGCGCTGCACATCGCGAGCGCCCGGCCCCGGTGGCTGACCCGCGACGAGGTGCCCCAGCAGGTCCTCGACGCCGAGCGCCGGGTGTATGAAGGGCAGGCCCGCGAGGAGGGCAAGCCCGACAACGTCGTGGAAAAGATGGTCACCGGCAAGCTGGAGGGGTTCTTCAAGGAGAACGTGCTCGTCGACCAGCCCTTCATCAAGGACACCGCCAAGACGGTGGGGGAGCTGGTCGAGGAGGCCTCCGGCAAGCTCGGGGAGAAGGTCGCCGTACGCCGGTTCGCCCGGTTCCAGCTGGGCGAAGACCTCGACTAGCGAAGGGACGTCCCCGTGCGCGAGCAGAGTGTGAGCGAGCCGACCGACGAGGCCCGCTCGCTCTCCGTGCCCTCCTCCGATCCGCTCGAGGAGGGCACCTCGCTCGGGGTGCCCGCATATCGCCGGGTCCTGCTCAAGGTCTCGGGCGACGCGTTCGCGCCACCGGACCGCGGCTACGGGATCTCGCCCGACGCCACCCGTCTGCTGGCCCGGCAGCTCCAGGAAGTCGCCGAGCTGGGGGTCGAGATGGCCGTCGTGGTGGGCGGCGGGAACATCTGGCGGGGTCGCGACGCGCCGGGCATCGACCGTTCCCGTGCCGACTACATGGGGATGCTGGCCACCGTCATGAACGCGCTCGCGCTCCAGGACGCCCTGGAGAAGCTGGGCGTGGTGACGCGGGTCCAGACCGCGATCCACATGGCGCAGATCGCGGAGCCCTACATCCCGCTGCGGGCCATCCGGCACCTGGAGAAGGGGCGCACGGTCATCTTCGCCGCCGGCATCGGCGCGCCGTACTTCTCGACCGACACCACGGCGGCGCAGCGGGCGCTCGAGATCAAGGCCGAGGCCATCCTGAAGGGCACCAAGGTCGACGGGGTCTACGACGCCGATCCCAACCGGGAGCCCGGCGCGCACCGCTTCCAGACGATCGGCTACACGGAGTTCCTGACCCGCGGCCTCCAGGTGATGGACGCCACGGCCATCTCGCTGTGCCGCGAGAACGGCCTTCCCATCATCGTGTTCAACTTCCGGCAGGCGGGCAACATCAAACGCGTCCTGCTGGGGGAGCGCGTCGGGACGGTGGTGAACGCGGGGGTGCCGGTGTGACGGTCGAAGCGGCGCTCGACGACTCCCGCAAGAAGATGAAAGCGGCGATCTCGGTCCTGCGCGAGGAGCTCACGGGGATCCGCACCGGACGGGCCACGCCGGCCATCCTGTCCCGGATCACGTTCGACTACCACGGCACCCCGCTGCCCATCAAGGACATGGCGTCCATGTCGGTGCCGGAGCCGCGGCTGCTGGTGATCCAGCCCTTCGACCGCAACGCGATTGGTGCCATGGAGAAGGCGATCCAGTCCTCCGACCTCGGTCTGCAGCCGTCCAACGACGGCAACGTGATCCGCTTGGCGTTCCCTCCGCTCACCGAGGAGCGCCGCCGGGACCTCATCAAGGTGGTCCGGGAACGCGCGGAGGAGGCTCGCGTGGCCGTCCGCAACGTTCGGCGGCACCACAAAGAAGAGCTCGAAGGGCTTGAGCGCGAGCACACGATCTCGGAAGATGAGCTGCGCCGGGCGGAGAAGGAGCTCCAGAAGCTGACGGACCAGTTCGTCGGCGAGGTCGATGAGGTCGTGGCCAACAAGGAGAAGGAACTGATGGAGGTCTAGTGCCTGACGACAGCGAGGGGCGCGCGCGCAAGCCCGACGATCTGTTCGAGGATCTCGACAAGTTCTTCGCCCCCATCCGCGACGTCGACTGGCCGGAGGAGGGCGAGGAAGCCCAGGAGGGCCAGGAAGGCCGGACCGCGGAGGGAGACGACGCCACCTCGTCCGATCGGCCCCAGGACGTGACCGTCCCCGCCGAGACCGTCCAGGCCGAGACCGTCCAGCGCGAGTCGGTTCAGCGCGAGACGGTTCAGCCGGCCCTCGACGAGTCCGCTCCGCCAGCCGCTGACCCCAGCCAGTACCTCGGCCAGCCCACCCAGGAGATGAGCGGCGAGGACTGGGAGGACCTCCGGACGCGGTTCGGCCCCGATCGGCCCTTGGACGTGGAACCGGGTCCCCAGGGCGAAGGCGAGGCCGAGCCCTACTCCTTCCTGGACCAGTTCCTGCCCCGGGAAGGCGAGGAGGCTCGCCCGGAGGGCCCGGCCGCGGTGGCGCCGCGACCGGAGCCGCCCGCACCGGAGCCGCCCGCACCGGAGCCGCCCGCACCGGAAGAGTCCCTCGCGCCCGAGCTCGCCGCTCCCGACGACGCCGGGCCCGAAGCCGGACACGGCACCGGGCAACCTCCCATCACCATCGACGACCTGCGCAAGGCCCCCGATCAGTACCGGGACCTTCCCCCGCCCCTGGGCGAGGACGAGGAATCCGCCGAGGAGCCAGCCGGCGTGGCGGCCGGGCCCATGGGCGAGGAGGAGCCGCCGCCGGGTGGCGTCGAGGCGGCGGCGGAGCACTTCGCCGAATCCATCCGCCAGTCCGGCGAGCTCCCGGTGATCGAGCCGGAGCACTTCGAGCCCGCGGTCCCCGGCCCCGGAGAGGACGATCTCCTGGGGGACCTGGATCAGGAGCCCCGGCAGCCCCGCACGATCCGGGTGGGGGTCTCCGACACGGTCGGGCCGAGCTGGCAGGAGCCGACGTCGGAGGAGGTCCTCGGCGAGGGCGAGGCCGAGACGGCGCGGGGCGGGCGCAACATCCCGCTGGCGTTCCTGTCCGGTGTGGTGCTCGCGGTGATCGGCGTGGGCTCCATCGCCATCAGCAAGGCAGCGTTCGCCGTGGTGGCCACCATCGTCGTCCTGCTGGCCCAGCTGGAGCTGTACACGGCGCTGCGGCGCCGCCACTTCCAGCCCGCGGTGCCCCTGGGACTGGTGTTCGGGGCACTGACCATGGCCGCGGCCTACCTGAAGGGCCCCGAGGCCATGCTGGCCATGGCCGCCCTCGCGGTGATGTTCACGTTCCTGTGGTTCATGGCCGTCCCCACCTCCCAGCGCAAGAACGTCCTGGCGAACGTGGGACTCACGCTGTTCCCGTACTTCTACGTGGCGGTGCTGGCCGGGTACGTCGTGATCATCCTGGCCCTCAGCAAGGCGCTGGTCCTGTCGGTGCTGGCCCTGGCGGTGGGCTACGACGTCGCGGCGTTCGCCATCGGAAGCCTGTGGGGCAGCCGGCCCCTCGCTCCCTCCATCAGCCCCCGGAAGTCCTGGGAGGGCGCCATCGGCGCCACGCTGGTGCTGCTGCTGGTCTCCGTGGCCGTGCTGGCCTCCATCGACCCGATTTCCACGGTGGGCCGGGCCGTGGGCCTGGCCATCGTGGCCTCGATCTTCGCGCCTATCGGCGACCTGGCCGAGTCGCTGCTGAAGCGGGACCTGGGGGTCAAGGACATCGGCACGATCATGCCCGGCCACGGGGGCGCCCTGGACCGGATCGACTCGATCCTGTTCGTCGCGCCCGCCGCCTTCTACTTCATCCGCATCTTCTTCTAGGCCCGCCGCGACCCGAGGGCCGTTCAGACGTAACAAAACCGGTACGTACGGTTGCCCTCGAAAGGCTGGTTCGCGGGGTAACCTGGATGGCGATGCGCTCGCTCGCGATCCTCGGCTCGACCGGATCGATCGGGACGCAGGCGCTGGACGTGGTCCGGCGCAACCCCGACCGGTTCAGGGTGGTGGCCCTGTGCGCCGGCTCAAGCCACGAGCTGCTGGTGGGCCAGATCCGCGAGTTCATGCCCCCGCTCGTGGCGGTGGCCGACGAGGTCGCCGCGGCCGAGCTGAAGTTCAAGCTGGCCGGCCTGCGGGCCGTCGAGATCCTGTCGGGACCCGAGGCCGCCCAGACCCTGGCCCGCGAGAGCGAGGCTGACATGGTCCTGAACGCCATGGTCGGAGCGGTGGGTCTGTCCTCCACGCTCGCGGCGCTCCAGTCCGGAAAGATGCTCGCCCTCGCCAACAAGGAATCGCTCATCGTGGGCGGCGAGCTGGTCATGGACCTGGTGAAGGGGGAACCCGAGCGGCTGGTGCCGGTGGACTCGGAGCACGCCGCGCTGGCGCAGTGCCTCCGGGGCGAGCGGCGGGACGACCTCCGCCGGGTCATCATCACCGGCTCGGGCGGCCCGTTCCGCGGATGGAGCCGCGAGGAGCTGTCGAAGGCCTCCGTGAAGGAGGCGCTGGCCCACCCCACGTGGAGCATGGGCCCCAAGATCACCATCGACTCCGCCACGCTCATGAACAAGGGCCTGGAGGTCATCGAGGCCCACTACCTGTTCGACCTGCCTTATTCGGCCATCGACGTGGTGATCCACCCGCAGAGCGTGGTGCACGGGATCGCGGAGTTCCGGGACGGCAGCATGATCGCCCAGCTGGGCGTGCCGGACATGCGCCTGCCCATCCAGCTGGCACTGGCCTGGCCCGAGCGCCTTCCCTCCGGCGTGGAGCCGTTCCGGCTGGCCGATCCCTCGAAGCCCGCGCAGCTGACCTTCGAGCCGGTGGACCGGGAGTCCTTCCCTGCCCTGAACCTGGCCTACCGCGTGGGTCGCCTCGGGCGCACCTTCCCCGCTGTGATGAACGCGGCGAACGAGGTTGCGGTGATGGCCTTCCTGGACGGCAAGATCCCGCTGACGCGGGTGAGCGAGGTCGTGGCGGCCGTGGTGGAAGAGCACGAGCCGGCCACCGTGGTCTCCGTGGTCAGCCTGGACCGGGCGGATTCGTGGGCTCGCCAGCGCGCCGCCGAGGTCGCCGCGGAGCTCTGATCGAGGACCCCTGATGTCGGGAAGCCTGGGCATCGGCATCTTCGTCGTCGCCATCCTGGTGGTGATCCTGGTCCACGAGGCCGCCCACTTCGGCATGGCAAAGCTGTTCCGGATCAAGGTGGAGGAGTTCTTCATCGGGTTCGGGCCCAGGCTGTGGTCGTTCCGGCGAGGCGAGACGGAGTACGGGATCAAGGCCATCCCCGCCGGCGGCTACGTCCGGATCGCCGGGATGAACCCGTACGAGGAACCCACGCCGGAGGAGTATCCGCGCACGTTCGGGGCCAAGCCCATCTGGCAGCGCGCCCTGGTCATCTTCGCCGGGCCCGCCACGCACTTCGTGATCGCGCTGTTCGTGCTCGCGGCCTACTTTCTGTTCATCGGGTCGCCCACCAGGTTCGCGCCGGTGATCGACGGAGTGGTGGCGAGACTGAACGGTGCGCCGTCACCTGCGCGCGCGGCCGGCCTCCAGCCAGGGGACGTCGTACTCAGCGTGGACGGGATCGAGCACATCGCCTGCACACCGGACGGGTGCAACCAACTCGTGAATTACACGAGCCAGCGGGCCGGGCAAACGCTGACGATGGTCGTCCAGCGAGGCGACCGGCGCATCACCCTGCACGTCACACCGGTCCGGGTGAAAACGCAAGGGCAGGAGGTGGGGCGAATCGGCGTCGAGGTGGGTGGAGGCCCCATCCTGGCCCGTGACCGGCCGGGACTTGCCACGGCTGTCGCCACGGCGGGAACCGACGTCGGCAAGACCACCGTGGAGGTGGTGAAGAGCCTGGGCCGCGTGTTCGGTCCCCAGGGGCTCGGCCGTATCTTCGACCTCCTGTTCGGCGGTGCCCAGCGCAAGGCCACGGACGTGACCAGCGTGGTGGGGGTGGCCCGGGCCGCCGGCCAGGCCACCTCCTCGGGAGCGTTCGACGTGCTGTTCCTGTTGCTCGCCGGCATCAACGTCTTCGTGGGGGTGCTGAACCTGATCCCGCTGCCGCCGTTCGACGGGGGGCACCTCGCGGTGCTGGCCGTGGAGAAGGTCCGCGGCAAGAAGGTGGACATGCGCAAGCTGGTCCCGCTCACGGCGGTGGTGGCGGCGTTCCTGGTGCTGTTCATGGTGAGCGTGCTGTACCTGGACATCTTCAAGCCGCTCCCGAACCTGTTCCGCTAGCGCAAACGTGCTGGTACCGGCCGCGCCAGCACAGGATCTCCACATCTCGGTCGCTTGAGCGGAATGACCCCGGGCTACGATCAGGTGACCGTGACCGAACGAACCGTGCTCGTCGTGGACGACGAGGAAGCCATCGCCGAGGCCGTGCGGGCCCGCCTGCTGTCCGAGGGCTACCGCGTGGTGGTGGCCTCCAACGGCCCCCAGGCCATCGAGGCCACCCGCCGGGAGCGGCCCGACCTGGTGGTGCTGGACCTCATGCTCCCGGGCATGGACGGCCTGGAGGTGTGCCAGGAGATCCAGCGGGACGAATGGGTGCCCGTGCTGATGCTGACGGCCCGGACCGAGGAGGCCGACAAGGTGGCCGGGTTCGCCGTCGGGGCGGACGACTACCTGACCAAGCCGTTCAGCCTCCGCGAGCTGGTGGTCCGGGTCCGGGCCATCCTCCGGCGCAAGGAGCGCATGCAGCAGCCCGCCGGCCACGAGGCCATCTCCCGCGGCGACCTGCTGATCGACCCGGCCCGCCGCCGGGTCACCGTGGGCGGCGAGGAGGTCGGCCTCACGCCGCTCGAGTTCGAGATCCTGTACGCGCTGGCCCGCGACCCCGGCGTCGTGTTCACGCGGGAGCAGCTGATGGAGCGGGTGTGGGGCTACCGGGACTTCGCGGGCGGCCGGGTGGTGGACTCCCACGTCGCCCGAATCCGACGGAAGCTGGGGGAGGACGGCGCCGAGCCCCGGTTCATCCGGACGGTGCACGGGGTCGGGTACGCGCTGAAGGGGTCGCCGTCGTGAGCGAGGGACGGGCCAGGCCCTCCCGGCCCCTGGACCGGCTCCCCAGCATCCGGGCCAAGCTCGGCCTGGTGATCGTGTTCGCCGTCGGGATGACGGTCCTGCTGGTGTACCTGCTCCTCGGCTACGCGCTTCGGAACACCTCGCACGACACCGAGCGGCTCCAGTTGCTGCACACGGCCAGGCTGGCCGCGGAGTCCCGGCTGACGTCCGTCCCCGACGGGGTGACCGTGGTGTTCCTGGGCGCGAACGGCCATCGCTTCTCCGGGGGGCGCCCGGAGGTCACGCCGCCGCGGTACCTCGACGGCCAGGTCCACGAGGGTTCGAGCCGCGGCATCGACTACGTGGCGGTTCCCGTGGTGAAGGACGGCAAGCTGAGCGGCACCGCCTACGCGCTCCGGCCGTCGCCCGGCGAGGGCCTGTTCGGACGGATCGGCGCGACGTTCGGGTTCCTGCGGCGGCTGTGGTGGCAGCTGCTGGCGGGCGGGGCCATCGCCGCCGGCATCGCGCTGCTGCTGGCGCGCCTGCTGGCGATCGGCATGACCAGCCCGCTGCGGGAGATGGCCCGGGCTGCCGGGCAGATGGCCCAGGGCGAGTACGGCGTCCGGGTCGACTCGGACTCCCGGGACGAGGTCGGACAGCTGGCCCGGGTGTTCAACCGGATGAGCGCCGACCTCGAGCAGGTGGAACGGCTTCGCCGCGACCTGGTGGCCAACGTGTCCCACGAGCTGAAGACCCCCATCTCGGCGCTCCGCGCGCACCTGGAGAACCTGCTGGACGGGGTGGAGCAGCCCGACCGGGCCACCATCCAGATCATGCTCCAGCAGTCCGAGCGGCTGTCGCGGCTGGTGGACCAGCTCCTGGACCTGTCCCGCCTGGAGTCCGGCGACATCCCCATGGAGCGACGGGCCGTGGCCCTGCGGCCGCTGGCCGCGGAGGTGGCCTCGGAGGTCGGTGTGGCCCTGGGCGGCCGGGTCCGGATCGAGGTCGCCGTCCCCGAGGGCATCCCGCCGCTGTGGGCCGACCGCGAGCGCGTGCACCAGGTGCTGTTCAACCTGCTCGACAACGCGGTCCGGTTCACTCCACCGGAGGGAGTGGTCAGGGTGTCGGCAGTGCGGCGAGATGACGTCTGCGAGGTGTCCGTGGCCGACACCGGACCGGGCATCCCGCCGGAGCACCTGCCGCTGCTGTTCGAGCGGTTCTACCGGGTGGAATCGGCCCGTTCGCGGGGAGATGGCGGGACGGGCATCGGGCTGGCCATCGCCCGCTCCATCGTGGAGGCGCACGGCGGCCGGATCTGGGCGGAGAGCGAGGTGGGCAGGGGAAGCGTGTTCCGGTTCGAGCTGCCCCTGGCCCCGCCCGAGTCGGTTGGTGAACCGCCCGAGCTGCCGGCAGCCCGCGTTCACGACCCCGTCATGCAGACGACCACAGGAGGAACGACGTGAAGTCCGAGACCACGACCATCGACGTTCAGCCCGCCGAGCGGTTCGCCTACCACGACCTCACGGACGACCTCCGCCGAGCCGTCAAGGACGCTGGGGTCACCGACGGCATGGCGGTGGCGTTCTGTCCCCACACCACGTGCGCCCTGCTCATCAACGAGTGGGAGGACGGCGCCATGCAGGACTTCCGGGCGCGCCTGGAGAACCTGGTCCCCGACGACCTCTACTATGCCCACGACGACCTGGAACGGCGGACCCAGAACCTCCAGGACCCGCACGAGCGCCAGAACGGGCACGCCCACGTCAAGCAGATGCTCCTGTCCACCACCTCCCACGCCATCCCCGTCGCGGCGGGCGAGCCCCTCCTGGGCCGGTGGCAGCGCCTGCTGCTGGTCGAGCTGGACGAGCCGCACGAGCGGCAGGTCCTGTTCCACGTCTTCGGGGCCTGACCGGGATCTTCACCCCATCCGTAGACTGGAAGGCGACATGGCGATCGAACGACGGAAGTCCCGGCAGATCCGCGTGGGGTGGGTCGACGTGGGCGGGGACGCGCCCATCCGCGTGCAGTCCATGACCACCACCAAGACATCGGACGTGAACGCGACGCTCCAGCAGATGGCCTCGCTCGTGGCCGCGGGCGTCGACATCGTCCGGGTGGCGGTTCCGCACTGGGAGGACGCCGAGGCGCTCAAGACCATCGCCGAGCACGCCACCGTCCCCGTGGTGGCGGACATCCACTTCCAGTGGAAGTACGCCATGGCGGCGCTGGAGGCCGGCATCCACGGCCTGCGGATCAACCCCGGCAACATCAAGTACCAGGACAAGGTCAGGCTGATCGCCCACGAGGCCAAGGCGCGCGGCGTGCCGATCCGCATCGGCGTGAACGCCGGCTCGCTGGAGAAGGACCTCCTGGCGAAGTACGGGCGACCCTCGGCGGAGGCCCTGGTGGAGTCGGCGCTGAACGAGGCCCGCATCCTGGAGGACGAGGACTTCACCGACATCAAGATCTCCGTCAAGCATTCGAACCCGATCGAGATGATCCAGGCGTACCGCATGCTCGCCCAGCGGTGCGACTACCCGCTGCACCTGGGCGTCACCGAAGCGGGACCCATGCCGACGGGAGGCGTGAAGAGCGCGGTCGGGATCGGCACGTTGCTGGCAGAAGGCATCGGCGACACCATCCGGGTCTCCCTCACCGACGACCCCGTCGAGGAGGTCAAGGTCGGGAACTGGATCCTCCAGTCCCTGGGGCTGCGCAAGCGGGGGCTGGACCTGGTGGCCTGCCCCTCCTGCGGCCGGGCCGAGGTGAACGTTCTGGCGCTGACCAAGCAGGTGAACGAGGCCCTGGAGGCGAAGGGGCTGAAGGCCCCCATCCGCGTGGCCGTGATGGGCTGTGTGGTCAACGGGCCGGGCGAGGCCCGGGAGGCCGACCTCGGGATCGCCGCCGGCAACGGCTATGGCCAGCTCATCGTGGACGGCGAGGTCCGCGCGAACCGCATCCCCGAGGCCGAGATCGTGGGCGTCCTGGTGGCCGAGGCCGAGAAGATGGCCGCGGAGCGCGCGCTCGAGGCGGCCGGCGCCGACGCCGAGTAGCGCCGAGCGCCGAGCCGCATGAAGGAACCGGTCCTCGAAACCGAACGCCTGACCCTGCGCGAGCTGCACCCTGGCGACGTCGATGCTCTGTCGGAGGTGCTCGGCGACCCCTGGACCATGCGCTTCTATCCCCACCCGTTCTCCCGGGAGGAGGTCGTGGGCTGGATCGAGCGTGGGCTGGTGTCCTATCGAGCCAACGGGTTCTGGCTGTGGGCCGCGGTGCTGAAGGAAACGGGCCAGGTCATCGGAGACACCGGCCTCACCATCCAGACCGTCGACGGCGAGGACCTCGTCGAGGTGGGGTGGCACGTCCACCGCCGCTTCCAGCGCCAGGGCCTGGCCACCGAGGCCGGCCGGGCCTCCATCGACCACGGCTTCGGCACGCTGGGGCTCGACCGGATCATCTCCCTGATCCGGCCGGAGAACGTCCCCTCCTGGAAGGTGGCGGAGAAGCTCGGCATGCACGTGTGGAAGGAGACCGACCGCGCGCACCTCCGGCATCGCGTGTACCTGCTGGAGCGAGCGGACTGGGAGGCGTCCTCGCCCGGATCTCGCTCACGGTGAAATGCCCGCCGGGGAACCGGCCTCCGGTGGCAGGACCTCCATCCCGTCGCCGGACGTCCTAGAGGTCGCGCACGATCTGGACGGCCGGCCGGCCGGTGGCCCGGATCGCACCGACAGCGGCGAGGACGACGGCGCCGAGTGTCACCGCCGCCACGAGCCCCAGATAGGCCCACGGGACGAACAGATGCTCGGGCGGCGGGTCGAAGACCCCCGTCAGGATCTTCACCAGCACGAAGGAGACGCCCCAGCCGGCCAGCGCACCGAGCACGAGGCCGCCCGCCGTGACGAAGGCCGCCTCGCTCCACACGAACGCCGCGAGCTGCCCGGTTCGGGCCCCCAGGGCCGAGGCGATGGCGAACGTTCGCTGCCGCTCCGCCAGGCCCAGGGCTAGCACCAGGCCCGACGCCGCCGCCGCCAGCACGAACGCGAACCCCAGTTCCAGCCTGGTCAGCCCGGACAGGTCGATCGCCGTGAGGCCCGACCGCGTGATCCTGAGCTGGGTCACGACGTCCCGGACCGTGGCCCCCGAGGACGAACCGAGGAGGTGGCGGACCTCCCCGGCCACCGCCGGCGGGGAGCCCGAGGTGCGGACCAGCAGCGTCTGGAACGCCGGAGATCCCGTGGCCTTCGCCACGTACGAGGCGTTCGCCACCAGGAAGGAGTCGCTGGGGGCCGTGGGAAACTCCCGCACGATGCCTACGTAGTGGAACGGCACCACGTGGTAGGCGTGGTCGCTCCCGAACTGGAGGCGCAGCCGCAGCAGGTCGCCCGGCTGGAGCTGGAAGTCGTGGACCGTCTCGTCGGAGACCAGGACCGCGTCGGGCCGGGCGGCCAGCTGGGCCAGAACCCCCGCCGCGTGGCCTCCGGCGAAGAACGCGTCGGACATCGGCGTGGCCTGCCCGACGGCGGAGGGGTCGATGCCGTACAGGTCCTGAAGGTCGTTGCCCACGTACGCAAACCGGTGCTGCATGGGCTGCGCGGCTGCCACCACGGGGAGCCCCGCGACGGTCTGGGTCAGGTTCTGCGGCAGACCGGTTTCCGCTGCGGTCGTGACGGTCACATCGGCGCCGTTGGTGAGCTGGGCGTCGACCCGCGACTGCGCGGTGTACGTGGAGTTGAACACCGCCGTAGACACGGCGAAGGAGCCGGTGAGGGCCATGATCATGAGCCCGCGAGACAACAGTCGGCGCTGGCGGGACATCGAGGCCGCGACGACGCCGGAGAGGCCGTGGGCCACCGGCCGCGAGATGCGCGCGATGGCCTTCCTGCCCCTCACCAGCGTCCCGCTCGACAATCGCCAGGCGAACAGGGCGGACCCCACCCACAGCAGCAGGGGCGCCAGGAACGTGAAGTAGCTGACCGAGATGGTGGGAACGCCCTCGGGGGCCAGGACGACCCGGTAGCCGCTCCGCTCCACCTGCCAGAACAGGAGCCCCGCCCCGGCCAGGCACGCCACGTCGAGGTAGACCCGGGCCCACAGCGGCCGCCTGGCCACCCCGACCGACGCGCGGGCCTCTCGCACCGTGATGGACCGGGCGTCACGCCATGCCGGCACGAGCACGGCGAGGAACGCGAGGACGAGCCCGGCGATGGCGGCGATCACCACCCACAGCAGCGCCTGCGCGGAGGTGCCCCCGAACCGGATCGAGCCGAATGCCAGCGATCCGGCCAGGGCGGCGGCACCCAGCCCGGCCGCCACGCCCACAACGCCGACCAGCCCGGCTTCCACCGCTGACAGGGCGAGGATGGTCTTCGGCCGAGCGCCCCGGATGCGCAGGAGGGCCTGCTCGGCCCGGCGCCGTTCCCCGCCGGCCGCCCCGATCACCCACGTCAGCAGCGCGGCCAGGACGGCGCCCGGCACCCCCAGGAACAGGAACAGGAGCTGCGCATAGAGCGCGTCCTGGCGGGCCGCGTCGAGCTGGGCCCCGAGGTTGTTCCCCACCGTCGCCCCGCCCGCCAGCCGGGCCTCGAGGTTCCGGGCCCGGGCCAGCAGGTCGTCGAACGCGGCCGCCGGATCGGGCGGGAGGGCGGGGGAGAGATCCACGTGGTACTGAAGACGAACGGCCGACGGGTTCGAGCGGGCCACGGGGTCGAACAGGCGATGCCACTCCGCGGCGGGCAGGAGGAGGACGTTGTCCGGGGGAGCCTGCGGGGCCGACCCGGCCGGCGTGCCGATGGCCTGGAACAGCGAGTCCGCGGCGGGAAGGTCCACGATCCCGTCGACCCTCAGCAGGGCGGGGTTCGTGCCGGGGCGGCCCACGGCGACTTCGGAACCCACCCCGGCGTGGAGGTTCGCCGCGGTCTGCTGGGCCAGGAGCACGCCGTCTTGGGCGCCCACCAGGAATCGGATCTCGCCGGGAAACGCGCTGGCGTACCCGGCCGGGAGCCCCAGGACCTTGCCGGGCCCGGTGGTCTGCACGCTGCCACCCGTCTTCGCCTTGAACCCGGTGGTGTCGGCGAACCCGACCGGGAGGCTCCGCACGACCCCCTGCGCCGAGGCGATGACACGGCCGGCCTTCACCGGATCCGTTCCGGGCGTCAGCTGGACCTGCCAGTCGACGGGGACCCCCATCGCGGCGCGCTCGGTCATCTGCGCCTTGCTCGCCGCGAAGAACGTCCCCAGGGACCCCAGGAACGCCACGGCCAGGGCCACGCCGAGGGCGGTCCCGGCCAGGCGGGCCGGTCGCCGGCGGACCAGGCCCCACAGCCAGGTCAGCGCGAGCGTGCGACCACCCCCGTGTCCAGCTGTCCGTCCTGGAGGCTCCACCGGAGCGGAAGCCGCTCGGCCACGGTTCGGTCGTGGGTCGCTACCAGCAGCGCGGCGCCCAGGGCCCCGGCCCGCCCGAGCATCTCGTCGACGACCCGTTGCCCCGTCCCGCGGTCTTGCTGGCCGGTCGGCTCGTCCGCGAGGATGATCCTGGGCCTGCCCACCAGGGCCCGGGCCACCGAGGCCCGCTGGGCCTGCCCCCCGGAGAGCTCCTCCGGGAGCTTGCTGGCCACGGCGGCGAGGTCGAGCCGCTCGATCATGGCGGCGGCCTGCCCGAGGGCGTCCTCCTCAGCCACGCCGGCGAGCAGGAGCGGCAGGGCCACGTTCTCCAGGACGGTGAGGGGCGGAAGCAGGCTCGGCCCCTGGAAGGAGAACGAGACCAGGCCGGGTCGAAGCGAGGACGCCGGTCCCAGCGCCGGCCATTCGATGGTCCCGGTCGTGGGCCGGTCCAAAGCTGCGATGAGGTGCAACAGGGTGGACTTCCCGCTTCCCGAGGGGCCCACCACGGCGATGTGGTCTCCGGGGTGCACCTCGAAGGTGGCCTCCCGGAGGGCAGACACCGGCGCGGACCCCGATCCGAACGTCCGGGAAAGGCCCGACCCGTGGACCAGAAGGTCACCCATCGAGCACCCGTCCGTCCGAGAGCCGGACCACGCGGGTGGCGCCGCCGGCCACCCGCTCGCTGTGGGTCACCACGACGACCGCCCCGCCGTCGGCGGCCCGGGCCTGGAGGAGCCCCAGCAGCGACGCCTCGGTCGCCGCGTCGACCTCGCCGGTCGGTTCGTCTGCCAGCAGGACGGGGGATCGTTGGCCAGGGCGATGGCCAGCCCGGCCCGGGCGGCCTCACCGCCGGAGAGCGTGCTGGGGCGGGCCCCGGATCGCTGCGCCAGCCCGACCCGCTCCAGCAGGTCCTCGGGATCGGGCCGCCGCTCTCGAGGTCCCATCCGCTGGGCCATCCGGACGTTCTGGGCCACCGTCAGGTGCTCGAGCAGGTTGCCGGACTGGAGGAGGATGCCGATCCATCGCGCCCGCAGGGCAGCTCGGACGTTCTCCGCTCGCCGGGTCATCCGGCGTCCGGCAACAGCGACGTGGCCCCCGTCCGGCTCATCCAGCCCGGCCAGACAGGAGAGCAGGGTCGATTTCCCGCTGCCGGAGGGGCCGACCACGGCCACCAGTTGGCCCCGTCGCACCGTCACGGACACACCGCGGAGGGCGAAGGTCTCGTCGTCCCCCGCGTGGTAGAAGCGGTACAGCTCCCGGGCCTCCAACAGTGGGGCGCCCTCGGACGCCTCTACGTCCACCGGAAGCTCTGAGCGACCAGCCGCCACGGGTCCACGTTGTCCGCGCCCACCGGGCCGGACAGGATCAGGTCCGCCTCCTCGCCCGTGTGGAAGAAGTCGAAGCGGACCACCTCCAGGCGGTACTGCTTGCCGGTCACGTCGTTGGGGGCGCTGTTCTCGCCATACGTGAGGACCACCGCGCTGCCATTGGGCAGGGACACGTCGATCGGGTTCGTGCTGTAGGGGATGGTGCAGGTCGGGGCGCAGCTCAGGACGTTCCCCAGGAGGAACGCGCGCTCCGTCGCCTGGAGCGAGGGGACCTGCCGCGCCTTCACGCTCGACACCGTGGGGGCCGAGGACGCGGGCGACCAGGTCACGGTCACGGTGTTCAGCTTGTCGGTGAAGGAGACGGCGGACGCCGTCGTGGTCCGGGACCACCCCTCCGGGACCTTCACCAGGAAGTGGCCCTTGGGAGAGCGGTACGGCACGAACTGGGTGCTGTCGGGGATGTCGCCCGGCGGGTTGCTCTCGGCCGGGACCGGCGATTCCGACGGAACCGCCGACTCGCTCGATCCGGGACTGTGGGGGGACGAGCCCGACGTCGTCGCCGGGATGCTGGCGCCGGGCTGGCTGGCTCCGGTGCCTCCGGTCAGACCGGTCACTCCGGTCAAGGCCGACGAGCCACCGGCGCAGGCCGACAGGAGGACGGCGACCCCAAGCAGCACGAGCAGGATGGCGTGGGTGCGGCTGCTGGTTGGCATGGTGGGCTCCTGGTCGTGGGGCATCAGGTGCCTGTGTACCTCCGGTTCGATGAGAGAACGGTGAGAATGGCGGCAGGGAGCCCGAACTCTCATCGTTCCTTCATCATTGGCTCACGACACTGACGGTCGTCGAAGGACCCAGGGGCGCAGGGAGCGCTGGTGCGGATTCTCATCGCGGAGGACGAGGTGAAGATGGCCCGGGCCATCCGGCGGGGCCTGGAGCACGAGGGGTACGCCGTCGACGTGTCCGGTGACGGCGAGGATGCCCTGTTCCGGGCCACCGAGTACGACTACGACGCCGTCGTGCTCGACGTCATGCTGCCCGCGATGGACGGGTTCACCCTGTGCGAGACGCTCCGGAAGCAGGGCCGATGGGCCCCGGTGCTGATGCTCACGGCCCGGGACGGGGTGGAGGACCGCATCCACGGGCTGGACGCCGGCGCCGACGACTACCTGGTCAAGCCCTTTGCCTTCGCGGAGCTGCTGGCACGGCTCCGTGCACTCCTGCGGCGGGGGGCGACCGAACGGCCCTCGGTGCTCGAAGTGGAGGACGTCGTCCTCGACCCGGCGGCCCACACGGTGACCCGGGCGGGGCGCCCCGTCCCGCTGTCGGCGAGGGAGTTCGCCGTGCTGGAGTTCCTGATGCGCCATCCGGGCGAGGTCCTCGGCCGCGCGCGGATCCTGGAGCACGTGTGGGACTACAACTACAGCGGCTTCTCCAACGTGGTGGACGTCTACGTCGGGTACCTGCGGAAGAAGCTCGAGCACCCGTTCGGGCGGGCCTTCATCCGGACCGTGCGGGGCGTCGGCTACTCGGTCGGTTCGACGTGAGCTTCCCCATCCGGGCCAGGCTGACGGCCTGGTACGTCGTCCTGCTCGCGGCGATCCTGGCGGGGCTGTCCGCCTTCCTGTTGCTCCGCCTCCGCTCGGACCTCGTGGCGGGGGTGGATCGGTCCCTGGACGCACGGGCGGCGCAGATCTCGCTCGGGTACCAGGGCGGCGGAGAGGGAGAGTTCCAGGACATCACCGACGCCACGCTCATCCGGCTTCCTCAGTCGGAGCACGGCGCCCAGATCCTGTCGGCCCGCGGACAGGTCGTGGAGACCTCCGGCGATCCGGTCGCGGAGGCACCGATGCTGGACCAGGCCACGCTGAACCGGGTGCTCGACGGGCAGCGGGTCCGAGTGTCGGCGCCGCTCGGAGCCGACCGTGAGCGATTTCGCCTGCTGGCGGTCCCCGCGCCGAAGCGGCCCCGGAGCGAGGTTCTGGTGGTGGCGACCTCGCTCGATGACGTGGATGGCTCGATCCACCGCCTGCTGGTGCTCCTGCTCACGGCGGGACCGGCCGTCCTTGCCGTCGCGGCCGCGGTCGGGTGGTGGCTGGCCCGGAAGGCGCTCCTGCCGGTGGCCCGGATGACCCAACAGGCGGCGACCATCGGCATCGAGCGGCTGGACGAGCGGATCGCCGTCCCGGCGGTCGAGGACGAGCTGGCCCGCCTGGCTCGGACCCTCAACGCCATGCTCGACCGCTTGGAACGCGGCGTGGAGCGGACCCGCCGGTTCGTCGCGGACGCGTCCCACGAGCTCCGCACCCCCCTCGCGGTGATGCGCTCCGAGCTGGAGGTCAGCCTGCGGTCGGACGACCTGTCCCCGGCGGCGCGGGAGGTCGTCGAGAGCTCGGCCCAGGAGGTGGAGCGGATGGGGCGGCTGGTGGAGAACCTGCTCACGCTGGCCCGGCTGGACGAGCGGAGGCTCCAGCTCCATCGGGTGCCGCTGGACCTCCGCGAGCTGGCCGCGGCCGTGGCCGCCGAGCTCGAGCCGCTGGCCGCTGGAAAGGGGGTCGCGGTCATGGTGGGCGGCCTCGAGGCCGTGGTCGAGGCGGACCGGGAACGGCTCCACCAGGCCGTGAGCAACCTGATGGACAACGCGATCAAGTACACGGGCCGGGGCGGCGAGGTACGCGTCTCCGCGTGGCGGGACGGCGCGGAGGCCGGGATCGCGGTCATCGACACGGGCCGCGGCGTCGACCCGGAGTCGCTTCCCCGGATCTTCGACCGGTTCTTCCGGAGCGACCCGGCCCGCAGCCGGGCCGAGGGCGGGGCCGGGCTGGGCCTGGCCATCTCACGGGAGATCGTCCAGGCCCACGGAGGGAGGATCTGGGCCCGAAGCGAGGTCGGGTCCGGCAGCACCTTCTCCCTCGCGCTCCCGGCCGGCCCCCGCTCGAGGTCCAGCTCGGCCGCCGAGGTTCCCGCCACGCACTGAGCGCCCGCCCTTCTCACCGGCCCGGGATGAAGCGTTGGTGAGAGATCGCCGCGCGTCCTTCGTTCTCACGCTGGTCTCACCGACCCCTCTCTAGGGTCGTGGCGACGAGAGGAGGTGAATGCGAATGCGAAGACTCCTTGCGGCGACCGCGGTGGCCGTCACGCTGGCCCTGGGATTGTGGGTCGCGGTCGGCGCCAGTGCCTCGGCCTCCCGGACCCGTCCGGGCGCACCCGCCCGGCAGGCCCCCGCGTCCAGGGTGCTCTCGGCGAACCATTCGGTGAGCGACGCGAGCTCCGGAACGACCGCCGTCGTCTCCCTGCATTCCGGCCACCCCGGCCCCGTCGGATCGACGGACGAGACCGGAGACCAGAGCGGTGACCAGTCGGAGAGCACCTCCGAATCTGAGAGCGGCTCCGAGAGCGGCGGCGGGACCGAGACGGACACGCACCAGGACCCGGCGGGTCAGGACGTGAACCACGAGTGCCCGCCGAGCTGCGACACGGCGAACGGGGAAAAGCCCTGATGTAGCTGGGGAGCGACGATCCCCGAGATGACGAGGGGCGGCCACCACTGGCCGTCCCTCCGCCGTCGCGGTGGGCAATCGGCCGGAGCCGTGGTTTGATCCCTCCCGCCATGCGGTGCTCCAACTGCGGCTTCGACAACCCCGAGGGGTTCCGGTTCTGTGGATCCTGCGGGGCGTCCCTGGTCCTCACGTGTCCCAACTGCGGCGCGGAGGTGCCGCCCGGGATGCGGTTCTGCGGCACCTGCGGGCATGCCATCGAGG
>JALYLZ010000050.1 GCA_030774015.1 Actinomycetota bacterium
CTCCTGCCGGCTTCCCTTCTGGGAAGCCTCGGGGCGAGCCCGGGCAGAACGGGGATGTCGGGGTGCTGTCGTTTTCGACCGGCGTCTTCAGGCCGTGGGTGCTGTCGTTTTCAACCGGCGTTTACACCCGCCGTCGCGGCGACGCCAAGGACCTGATGAGCATCACCCCTCCTTGTCTGTCGCAGCCTCATAACTTGGACACACTCCGTCAAGGCACAGTGGTGGACATCTCGGCCTGGGACATCGTGCCGGGCCCGCGCCGGCCACTGTGGCCGGACAGCTCTCCGGACGCATCAGGCCGGACACACCGACACGAACTCGACGAAGGCTCCCCCCCGCCAGCCGCCTCCTCCCGAGGTTAGGGAGCCCCCGCACCGTGATCCACCTGGACCCTCCCAACGAGTGCCGGTCCAGTCCCAGTCTGGGGCCATCGCGTTCGCTGCTCGGGTCCGGTCAACGGTGGTCGCGGACGCCGAGACCGCTCCATCCGCGGTGACCACGAAGTCCCAGGCGATGGCCTCGGCTGTGCCGGGCCCATCGGGCAGGGTGATCTGCTCGTACGGCGCCTTCACCTGAACGCCGGTGAGGTCCGGCGGGACAAGCACCAGTTCCTGGGCGTGCAGGAACGATCCCTGGGGCTCCAGGGTGATGGAGCAGGCCGCCTGCATGGGGGGAGTAGTGCCACTCGGCGGCTCGATCCGGCCCTGCACCGGAACACCCGCTCGGGTCGGTCGGCAGTGGTCCAGGAGGTGTCCAGAGGCAGCGACCACGTCGGCGAGCGCGGCGGCGTTGTCTGGAGTGGGACCCGAGGCGGCCACCTCCGTCCGCAGGCTCGGAAGGGTGGTCTGCTGGCAGGACGGCGTGATAGCGAGCGGCCCAGCCCACCGGACCCTGACGTCGGACACGTGGGCGGTCTTGGTGGCTCCTGGGGCGATCGTCTCCGGTAGGTACCCCGGTCCGATCGCGGACTCGCGGGGAACCCTGGTGTCGTACCGGGTCCCGTCGCCGGCTCGGAGGACGAACCACAGCGTGAACGGGTCCAGTCCAGCCTGGACCGGGCCGTCCGACACGTTGTGCAGGGCGAACGTCAGGCCGGTGATGTGGCCCGCCTGCACGGGTGTGTCCATGGTGGCGGTGCACCGGACCTTCCCGTCCATGACCAGGGCGCTGGAGGTGATCGACGTCCGGGTGGGGAGCGGCGAACGGGAAGGAGGCGTCGGGGCGTCGGACGTGCACGAGGCCAGGATGGCCGCGGCGAGCGCCAAGAACGCGAAGCCTCCCCGAAACATCTCCCCAGCATCATGCCTCGGCACGGCCAGGCGTGACGGCGTCCTCGACTGTGCCCAGCGCCAGGGCCGGGCAGTCGACCCCGGCGTCTGAGATGAGCGGTCAGCTCGACGCCGCGGGGCAGAGCAGGATCAGATCGAGAGCACCACTCGGGTGTGGACGCAGGAGCACAGCCCCGCTCGGGCTCACGTACAGCAGCGGCGGCGAGTCGACGGGTCCGCGAGGGCGGACGCCGATGGCGTTTCGGAGCCGGACACTCATGTCCCAGAAGTTCACAGGCCGCATGCGGTCGGCATAGAGGCTGAGCAAGTCCCTGCCCTGCTGCATGCCGGCCGTCCAGGTCCCAAACGGCGCCTGGAAGATCGCTGAACCGCTCAGTCCCGGGGTGAGGTGGAGATCGGTGATGGCGCGGGCCACACTTCGATCGACGGCCAGCGCCGGTGCGGGCGCGGCTCCGGGGAAGATGGGGATCCCGGCGTCCAAACACCGTGGTGACGACGGGACCGAGTACAGGACGTCAGGTTGTGCTGCGACTGCGGCGAGTACCGCCCGGGCCCTGGAGCGTGTCGTTGGCGACCCGGCATCGTTGCCGTGCAGGGCCAGGGTTAGCGGCAGGCTCAGCCCGAACAGGACCCCCAGCGCGACGAGCGCCCGTCCCTCCCGTCCCATCACACCAGTATGCCCTCGCAATGGGGATGGTGGGCAATGTCTCAGTTTGATCGCGGACGAGACCGGAGTCCCCAAGCAGTGAGGGCGACCGCAGCGACCACGGAGCTAAGCAAAGCTACGACCTGTGGCCAAGTGAACAACCCCCGGAGGACTGGTGCTGGCCCTCCGGTGTAGTTGTCGCCACAGAAGATGGAAACGCAAGGACGCGGGAAGGGAAGCAGAGAGGCGGTCACCGCGAAACCTAAGAGAAGGCTGCCGATGGCAGCCAGAAGCACCAGCAGGCGGGTACGGAGCGCCACGTTCTTGGCGAGTGTGGGCTCCGTCGAGCAGCGCTGCGATCTCCCGAACGTCCAGATACATCGTTTAACCTCGGCACTGGCCGATGACGCTCCGAACTCGGTGACTGCCTCGTCGGATGCGCAAGCGCATGGGTGAACACACACCTCTCAGGGGCGACTGGTCGATGGCGGCTCATCGAGGTGCAGATGATGGGGCTCTCTCGGTCGGAGGGTGACCGCATCGTCCGCTCCATACCGTGTAGTCGGGGACCCGTCGTCGGCGATCGGCCATCGAACGTGGGCGAGACCTTGGGAAGCGTGAGCTTTCTACGCCGTGGCCAAGGAGCAGAAGAGACCTACGGACGTGGGTTGGCCGGTACCGACCTCGGCGGTCTCGCTCGTGCAGGTCCCCAGGTCGATGTCGTCCGGGGCTTGGACGACCTGGAACGTGTACCGGCCTGGGGGTAGGTGGGCGGCGAAGTCCCCGGTGGTCCCCGTCGAGACCTCCCCTACGGCTACGCCGGAACCGGTGATCCTGACGACAGCATCGTGGACAGTCGGAATCGGCTCATCGCCGATGCAGGTCGGCGCGCACGCGAGGCGCACCGAGACATTGCCCAGGACGTTGGAACCAGGCGGGATGGAGAAGAACGGCGAGGCGTCCGGAAGGGACGACACATCAACCGTGCGGTGATGGGTGCGGATGACGGGTCTGCCTCGCTCGTAGGTCTTGCGAGGACGCTCGGGGTGACTGGTCGTCGCGGTACACCCGGCCAGCAGCATCAGAAGGGCCAGAGAGCCTGCCGCCAGTGCCCTGGCTCTCCGCTTCACGCGGACCGCCTCCACCCAGGCTTCGGTGCGCCCCGGCACCTCTCCACCGCTCGGATGGTTGTACGGATTGTGTGGACGACCTAGTCGTTTCTCGGCAGATACGACACGCTCCGAGCCACGACCTACGAGGGCTGGAACCGCAGGCTATCCAACACATGCCAGACGACCCGGAGGACCTGCGGATCGTGCCCCACTCCCGGACCAAGCGCCACGAACGCGAAGAACCCGCGGCCGGCGTCCTGGAATGGAATCCACCAAGCACGAAGGCCCTTCGCCTGGTACCCGTCACAGGCGGGAAAGCTGTTCCATGTGTCCCGAGCGGCTCCCGGTCCGAAGCGAGCCGGCCGTGGCGGCAGTCCCGGATCGGTCTGTTGGAGGGTGATGAACACGTCTCCCAGCCCGAGGTCCGAGATGGCGTTCCCCGGTAGATACACGTCGGTGCACGCCTTGCCTCCGGGGCGAAGCGGGTAGGACCCGAGGGACAGGATTTCGGTGGGGATGGCCAAGCGGGGGGTGAGGGTGCTCCCGGCCCGATACCAGTCGTCGGGGTAGGTGACGCTGAGCCCGTGGACCCGGTCGTGGTAGGTGGTCCAGTGCGCTGCCCCCTGCACCTGGAGAGAGGCGACCACGGAACGAGCTTGGGCCAGGGCGGACTCCGGTGCGTCTTGTCCTACCCACGTGCCCAGCCAGAGAACGTCGTTGCGATCCACCGTGATGCCGAGGTAAGACTCGGCTGGACCTCCCCTGATCCCTTGGGTGGGTTCAAGCTGGTCCCACCCGATCGGGAACGGGGTATCTGGAGTAGAGATGAAGAGGCCGATCCTGATGCCCACCGGCATCAGAGCCACAGCCACCCCGGTCTTCGGGAACCCCGCCAGGACCAGCCGGTCTCCGCACGATGGCAACTGACCCGAGGGGTTGCGGAACACGAAGCTCGTATCTGTGACGACGATGCCCGTGCGGTCCGGGGCGTTGGGGCAGGCCGGAAGGTCCTGAGCGTGCCATGAGGTGGGGTACTGGAGGGTCCATCCTGTGGTCTGGAGGGTCCCCGCGGTCATCTCTGCCGATGGAGACGACTGGAAGGCCCCTGCCAGCCGCAGGACCGCCCAGGCGAACACCGCCAGAACCAGGACCAAGCTCACAGCAACGGTGGGGCGGCGCTCTCGTGGGATGGGTCGACGTTCGGATCGAGTCAGGCTCGCGCGCCTCTGGATGTCGGGCCACAGCTCTGGTGGGGTGTTTCGTTCGACTTCTGCAATGCGGTCAGTGGGATCACTCATCGTTCTCCTCCAGCAGCATGCGAAGGCGCCTCCGCCCTCGGGTCAGGTGGACACCCACGGTGGCCTTGGCCGAGCCCGTGATCGCGGCCACCTCCTTCAGCGAGTACCCGGCGTAGTAGTGCAAGACGATGGCGGCCCGCTGTCGCTCGGAGATCCTCGCCAGCGCGGTCAGGACGTCCGAGGGCTCCGGCATCTCGTAGTGCTCTTCGCCTGGGGGCCCACCGGTCCCCCGTCGTCGTTTCAGTTCTCCGGCCGCGATGCGGAAGGCCGCCTTCCAGACCCAGGCGGACGGGGACCGGATGGCGGAGCCTCGGCCAAGGGCTTGGACGAAGGCTTCCGCGACGGCATCGCTCGCCACCTCCCGGTCGCCTGAGTACGCGAGTAGTGCCCACCACAACCGGGCGCCCTCCTCCCGGTAGAGGCGCTCCAGGCGCTGGTCTGGGCTCACGACCACATCCTGCTCCACGCCCCTTACAGGGAGAGAACAGGGTCGGAAGTCTTACAGGGGCCCGGCAACCGTGGTCAGAAAGCAAGCGATCAAACAGCGTAGAAGGGCGCCTGGACAAAGCGACGGGCAAGACCAAGCTGAGGCCCGTCCGAAGCGAGGCAGCCGTCGCTGTAAAGGCCGGTCGAAACCTGTAGCGGTGGCCGGTCGAAAACGGGAGCACCTGGGTTGGATGCTAGCGGGTTCGGGTCCTCCTTCCATGGCTCCTGGAGGGTCCGCCGTAGCCCTCTCCTTCGGACCCGGCTCGCCTGGGGCCCCCGGCTTCCGGATCCGGGCCTTGGCGTCCCTCAGCCGGTAGGACTCGCCCTTGGTCTCGATGATCTGACACCGATGGGTCAGGCGATCGAGCGTGGCCCCCGTCAAGCGCTCGGAGCCCAGTACCTCGGTCCAGGACTCGAACGGCAGGTTGGTCGTGACCATCAGGCTCGTTCTCTCATAGGCGGTGGAGATGACGTCGAACAGCAGCTCCGCCCCGACCTTGGAGGCCGGCACGTAGCCGAGCTCGTCCAGCACCAGCAGGTCGAGCTTCCCCAGGCGGGCCCTCAGGCCGAGGAGGGTCCGCTCGTCCCTGGCCTCGATGAGCAGGGTCACGAGCTCGGTGACCCGGTGAAAGCGCACCCGGTAGCCCCTGGCGCAGGCGGCGGCCGAGAGGCCGATGGCCAAATGGCTTTTCCCGGTCCCCGGGTTGCCGACGAACAGAACGTTCTCCCTTCGGTCGATGAACTCGCACCGCGCCAGCTCGGAGATCAGAACCTTGTTCACTGAGGGCCGAGCAGCGAAGTCGAAGGACTCCAGGGACTTGATGCTCGGCAGGTGCGCGGCCTTCAGCCTTCGCTCGGCGGCCTTGCGCTCGCGCTCCAGGAGCTCGAGCTCGCAGACCTGCAGCAGGTAGGTCAGGTGATCAGAGCCGTCGGAGGCGGCCCGGCGGGCCACCTTCTCGCACTCGGCCCCGATGGTGGGAAGCCGCAGCGCCTTCAGGTGGTGGCGGAGCAGGACCAGGGACTTGGACTCCAGGGCCTTCATGCTGATGCTCCTTTCAGTGAGGCGTAGGCCGAGAGGTCGGGCGCCTCGATCACGTACGGGCGCAGGTGCGGGTGCCCGTCCAGGGAGAACAGCGACACGGGTCGTTCCTGGCGGTGGTGAAGGATCAGGGCGATGGCATCCGAGCTCGTGGCCCCGATCGCCAGGGCCGCCTGTACCGCGCCGGCGAGCTCGGTCACCGAGGCGTGTTCGAGAAGGCGCAGCACCTTGATGAACTCCCGGGTGCCCAGGTGGGAGAGGTCGGCCTCGAGCCTTCGGCGCAGCAGGCCGAAGCATCCCGGCAGCTCCCAGTCCTCCAGGGGCCGTGCGACGTCGAGGGCGCCGGGCTTGCGCTCGAGTAAGGCCAGGTAGTGGCGGGGATCGAAGGTGGTTTCCTCGGACTCCCAGCACCGGGGGTGCGTCGCCACCAGGTGGGCGTCCTCCACGATGCGGACCTGCTCGAT
>JALYLZ010000051.1 GCA_030774015.1 Actinomycetota bacterium
TGTAGCCCCACCTGGGGTTCTCCCTCGCCAGTCGGAGGATCAGCTCGCGGACCTCGGGGTGAATGGCGGGTCGTCCCGGAGGGCGGTGCGGCCTGGTCCACTTCCTTCGGACGAGCTGCCGGTGCCATCGGAGGAGGGTCTCGGGCCGGACCAGGAACGCGCTCCACGCCTCCCGCCGAAGGATCCTGCTCGCGGCGGCGAGGAACGCCTTGTCTGAGGCACGGTAGATCGGCCGCTTCACCTGCCTTCGCAGGATCGCGACCTGGTGTCGCAGCACGGCGATCTCGATCTCCGCCTCCGCCGCTGTGCGGTCGTCCGAATGGACCAGTCCGAGGACGCGGCGCAGGAAGAGATAGAGGAGAGAGCTGATCACGGCGGGGCATTGTCGCAGACCGGACCGCCGCTGCCGGTCTCGGGCCCGCGATCGAGTTTCTGGACCCCACGGGTTCCGCGAGCTCACCCAGAAGGCCATCCGTCGCGGCGTGTTCCCGAGCATCGAGTCGTTGATCGAGGCGATCCAGGCCTACCTCGACGCCTACAACGAGGACCCCAAGCCGTTCGTGTGGACGGCGACCGTGGCGTCAATCGTGGAGAAGGTGAACCGTTGTAAAGCCATTTTGCAGGCGTCGCACTAGGAAGCGGGCTCCTTCGGAGCGCTATCTCGTCCATGCCATCGCGCCGTCCATCCTCACCCAGGTGTACGCGCGTGACGGCCCCGGGCTGTTCGACCGGAACACCGCGAACGTTGCCGTCGAGCTCCGGGACCAGCGAGACGGCCGGCGCCTCGAGCGACGACCGGTCCTGCTGGAGTTCGTTCCGGGGTCGGAGGACCCGGACGAATACGCGATCATGGCTTTCTTCTCGGACGATTGCACTATGGACCTGCCTCGAGGGCCGGATCCCTTGAGGTCGACGCTTCGCGGGCAAGGACGAGGCCCGCGCCGGCAGGAGTGATGGCGGTGGCCAAGACCCAGGAGCACGAGCGCGCACACCAGGGGCTGTCCGAGGTCTTGGAGAGCACCCAGCTCCACGATTTCGAGAAGGCGGCCGAGCTGGCGAAGCACATCCGGCGCTATCATCGGCGGAGCGCCAGTGGCAAGGCCTCGCTGCACCGGCTGGTGACGGCACACGACGATTACCACAGCATGTAGCTGCTGGCCGCAACGTCCATCGCGGCCGCGTCGATCAGCCGCCGGAGATCGGTCCCCCGCACGTATCGCATGGCGATGAACAGGGCCCCATCAGCCTCCCCGGCCTCGTACACCGGCAGGATGTTGGGGTCCTCCAGGGAAGCGGCGATACGGGACTCCCTGAGGAACCGCTCGCGAAACTTCGGCTCCTCCGCGAGCTCAGGGGCGAGAACCTTCAGGGCCACCTTCCGCCCCAGGCGGGTGTCCTCGGCCAGGTACACCACCCCATCCCGCCACGTCCGAGCACTGACTCCACGAGGTAGCCGGCGATCCGGGTGCCGATGGGACTGTCGGAGGGCATCCCGGCGTTTGTACATCGGCGGGCGCGGGGGGTAAAGAGAGGCGGGCCGGCTACGTGCGAGTCGTGGAGGTGGCCCCTCTGGAGGAGATGGAGCTGCCCGGTACCGTCCAGGCCATCGTGGCTGCTCGCCTGGACACCCTTCCTCCCGAGCGCAAGGCCCTCCTCCAAGATGCGTCGGTGATGGGACGCCGCCGAAGCAGAATCAGCGTTCTGTCCAGGGTCGGGTCGAGTCGCTCGGCGCGGCCGTCCTTCGTTCGACGGGCCGCAGGGTGTCAGGCAGCTCACGCCCGGGCTCAAGCGAGGAGTAGATCCTCTGAACCAGCGCGACAATCACTTCACGAACCGTGTGGCTCACCCCGAGCCGCTCGGGCGGCGGCTCCAGGGTGCGGGCGACGATCTCGGCCTCGTCCACCGTCTTCGGCCGGCCGGAGCGGGGGGCGTCGGAAAGCGCGTCGACCCCTGGTCCGGTACCGCTCACGCCAGGCGATCGCCGTGGGGCGGGACACCCCCAGTCGCCTCGCGGTCTCGGACGTCCCCTCACCCTGGGCC
>JALYLZ010000052.1 GCA_030774015.1 Actinomycetota bacterium
CTAAGCGCCGGTAAACGGCGGCCGTAACTATAACGGTCCTAAGGTAGCGAAATTCCTTGTCGGGTAAGTTCCGACCTGCACGAATGGCGTAACGACTTGGGCGCTGTCTCAACCAGGGACTCGGCGAAATTGCAGAACGAGTAAAGATGCTCGTTACCCGCGACAGGACGGAAAGACCCCGGAACCTTTACTGCAGCTTGGTGTTGGGTCTCGGCATGCGTTGCGTAGGATAGGCGGGAGACTGTGAAGCTCGGACTCCGGTTCGGGTGGAGTCAACCTTGAAATACCGCTCTTCGTGTGTTGGGACTCTAACCCTGGTCCGTGATCCGGATCGGGGACAGCGCCTGGTGGGCAGTTTAACTGGGGCGGTTGCCTCCTAAAAGGTAACGGAGGCGCCCAAAGGTTCCCTCAAGCCGGTTGGCAATCGGCTGTCGAGTGCAAGGGCACAAGGGAGCTTGACTGCGAGACCGACGGGTCGAGCAGGTGCGAAAGCAGGGCCTAGTGATCCGACGACTCCTAGTGGTAGGGTCGTCGCTCAACGGCTAAAAGGTACTCCGGGGATAACAGGCTGATCGCGCCCAAGAGTCCATATCGACGGCGCGGTTTGGCACCTCGATGTCGGCTCGTCGCATCCTGGGGCTGGAGCAGGTCCCAAGGGTCGGGCTGTTCGCCCGTTAAAGCGGTACGCGAGCTGGGTTTAGAACGTCGTGAGACAGTTCGGTCCCTATCCGTCGTGGGCGTAGGAGATTTGAGGGGAGCTGCCCCCAGTACGAGAGGACCGGGGCGGACGGACCTCTGGTGTGCCAGTTGTCGCGCCAGCGGCACGGCTGGTTAGCCACGTTCGGCAGGGATAAGCGCTGAAAGCATCTAAGTGCGAAGCTCGCCCCAAGATGAGATCTCCCACGGGGTTGACCCGGTAAGGCCCCTCGCAGACTACGAGGTTGATAGGCCGGAGGTGTAAGCACGGTGACGTGTTGAGCCGACCGGTACTAATAGGCCGAGGACTTGGCTTTGATGCTCGCGCTCGCTATCGAGTTCACAGGTGCTCCTGTGGGACTCGCGCCTTCAGCGGATTCCGCTCTCGGCGGCCCTTCGGTGGTCGCCAGCGGCGGAAGCGCCGTTTCGGTGGCTATAGCGGAGGGGAGACACCCGGTCCCATTCCGAACCCGGAAGTTAAGCCTTCCAGCGCCGATGGTACTGCCCTGGAGACGGGGTGGGAGAGTAGGTCGCCGCCGAGACATCTTCGAACGAGAGCCGCCTTCGGGCGGCTCTCTTCGTTGTGGGGCCTGGCGGGGACCATTGCGCTTCGCCAGAACCCTCGACGGTTGGCCGCAGGCCGGGTAAGCTCCCTGTCTTGGCGCCGGAGGGAGCGACGCGACGTCCGGCGTGGCCGGCTCGGCCCGGTGCCTGTCCTGGGAGGGACCTTTGGGATTTCAACCCGACTTCGACGTGGGGATCATCGGCGGCGGGCCCGCCGGGGCGGCCATGGGCGCGTACCTCGGCCGTGCCGGCGTCAACTGCGTGATCTTCGAGCGGGAGCTGTTCCCCCGGCCCCACGTGGGCGAGTCGCTTGTCCCCTCGGTGAACCGGCTTCTCCAGGACCTCGAGCTGCTCCCAGCGATGGAGCAGTTCAAGTTCCCTCACAAGTTCGGCGCCGTGTGGACGTCGGCGGCCACACCCAAGGTCTACTCGCACGACTGGGAAGGGCTCGCGCCGGTCACGGAGGCGAACGTCACGTTCGGCGACCGTCCCCTGTCGGGGGTGACGCAGCGGCACACCTACCACGTGGACCGCGGCGTGTTCGACAACCTGCTGCTCCATCACGCGCACAAGCTGGGCGCGCACGTCTACGAGGGCGTGTCCGTGAAGGGGGCCGACTTCTCCGAGCCGGACCACGTTCGGGTGCGGTACGGGTTCGGGAACAAGGACCTCTCGACGACCGTGCGGGTCCTGGCCGACGCCAGCGGCCGGCGCACCCTCATCGGAAACCAGCTGCGCTGGAGAATCAAGGACCCCGTGTTCGACCAGTACGCCCTCCACACGTGGTTCGAGGGCTACGACCGTCTGGCCTTCACGCAGGACAAGGGCTTCCGCGACTACCTCTTCGTCCATTTCCTGCCGCTCACCAACACCTGGGTGTGGCAGATCCCCATCACCGATACGCTCACCAGCATCGGCGTGGTGACCCAGAAGAAGCACTTCGCCTCGGGGAGCAAGGCGTCTCGGGAGCAGTTCTTCTGGGACTGCGTGGGGACCCGGCCGGAGCTGTGCGAGGCGTTGCGCGCCGCGACGCAGGTCCGTCCGTTGAAGGAAGAGGGCGACTACAGCTACGCCATGGAGCACCTGGCGGCGGACCGGCTGGTGCTGCTGGGTGACGCGGGCCGCTTCGTGGACCCCATCTTCGCGACCGGCGTGAGCATCGCCTTTCACTCCGCGTTGTTCGCGAGCCAGGACGTCGTCCGCGCCATGGAGAAAGGGGACTTCTCGCGGTCGTCCTACCAGAGCTTCTCCGCGAACATGGGCCGCGGCATGAAGAACTGGTACGAGTTCATCACCATCTACTACCGGCTCAACGTGCTGTTCACCGCGTTCGTGAACGATCCGAAGTACCGGCTCGACATGCTGAAGCTCCTGCAGGGCGACGTCTACGACGAGGAACAGCCCGCGGTGATCTCCCGGATGCGCGAGATCGTGACCGCCGTGGAGAAGAACGAACGCCACCCCTGGCACAAGCTGCTGGGGGACCTCACCTCGAACGCGTTCAAGGACGCCGCCTTCCGCGCTGCGGTCTAACCCGGTCTCGAGCCGCCGATGGAAGAAGCGTGACCGGACTCGGTCGACGACGCCGCGCATTCGAACGCCGGCGCTAGGCTAGCTGGAGATGCCTCGCGCGCTTGAGCCCCGACCCGGCAAGTCCGGACGCCGTTCCCCCCGTAGGGAGGTGTCGCTTCCTCGCGACGTGGTGGAGGAGGTGAGAAGGGCGGCCCGGCCCGGCCAGGGGGACGACGCCTTGCGGCACCTGGGGCGCGCGGTGGAGTTGCTGGGGCGCGGGGACACCCGCCAGGGGGGAATCGAGGCCGAACGCGCCAAGACGATGGCACCGAGGTCGGGAGCCGTCCGGGAGGTCCTGGGTCTCGCCTACTACGGGGCGGAGCGCTGGCAGGAGGCCCTCCGGGAGCTCCAGGCGTACCGGCGGATGACCGGGCGGGCGGACCAGAACCATCTGATCGCCGATTCCTACCGGGCCCTCGGCAGCCCCGAGAAGGCCATCCCTCTGGTGGAGGAGGCCTTGCGCGCCCGGATCCCTGAGGAGTCGAAGGCGGAGGCAGCCATCGTCGCCGCCTCGGCGCTCGCCGACATGGGGCGGTTCGAGGAGGGGCTGGCCGTCCTGCACCGAATCCCGACCAGTCCCGAGGTGGGGCGCCCACACGACCTCCGGGTGTGGTACGTGACCGGCTCGATCCTGGCCCGAGCGGGGCGCCGGGAGGAGGCGGCACAGGAGTTCCGCCGGATCCTCCGCCACGACCAGACGGCGTTCGACGCCGCCGAGAGGCTGGCGGAGCTGGCCTGAGCCATCGGGGACCGGTCCGGCACTGGGCGCCGGCGTCAGTCCCGCCCTTCGCGCTCCCCGCGCTTCTTCCAGTACCGGACGAGCCCGGCCGCGTTCATCTGCATGCTCGAAAGGACCTCGTAGCGTTCCATGGCCGCTGCCGGCTCTCCGGCATCGGCGAACTCCGCAGCCGTTCGCTGGCGGAGGATCTCGGCGACGCGGTCCAGCTCGTCGGTCTGATCGAGGGCCTCACGCACGATCCCGGCCCATTTGCGCCACCTCGACGTGGCCAGCTCGCAGACCTCGTCCACCTCGAGAACGGGCCCGTAGTGGCTGAACATGAGCACCGTCTCGGCTCGTTCGCGGATGCGTTCGATGCTGGCGGTCGCCACTTCGAGATCGATGTCGGGCGGCGGCGTGGCCGGCCGGAGCACCCCGACGTCGGGCAGGTGGATGCCCAGGGCGTCGCCGGTCCACAGGGCCCCGCTGGCGGACTCGATGAGGCTGATGTGGTGCGACGCGTGACCGGGCGTGTAGAGGACCTCGAGGTCCCGATCGCCGAGCGGGATCTTGTCGCCGTCCGACACCGAGCGCATCCGGTCGGCCGGCACCGGGTCCATGGCGCCGAACAGTCCGCGGAGGCGCTGTTCCCCGTACAACCTCGACGCGCTGGCCAGGAGCCTGGTGGGGTCCTCCAGGTGAGGAGCTCCGCGCTCGTGGACCCACACGGTGGCATTGGGGAACCGGGCGGCGAGCGTCCCCACCCCGCCGGCATGGTCCAGGTGGATGTGGGTCACCACGATGTGGGCGAGGTCTCGCTCCTCTACCCCCAGCGTACGCAGGCCCAGTGTGACGGCGTCGACGGAGGTGGTGGGGCCCGTCTCGATCAGGGCCGGCTCGCTCGCAGAGACGAGGTAGGCCGAGGTCACCATGGCACGCCCGGTCATCCGGGTGTCGATCCCCGTGACGCCCGGGGCGGCCTCGAAGGTCGACTCCACGGCGGCCAGTGTAGCCATCGGGCCTTCCGCTCCTCGAAACCGCAGGTCAAAGGGGTGGGAGGCCGAATTGTCACTGGGGGGCGCTACGGTCGCTGGCGAAGAAAGGAGGAGCCATGGTCACGGTCAACGTGGTCGTGCTGGCGGGCACCGTCGCGGCGGAACCGGTCGAGAAGACCATGCCGTCCGGGGACAAGCTGACGGAGCTCCGACTTTCCGTTCCGGAGGCCGGCAAGCGCCTCCTCCCCCTCCCGATCGCCGTCTGGGACCGGACCCTGGCCAGGACCGCCCTGAAGGGCGTCGGCAAGGGCGACGAGGTCCTGGTGCACGGCCTGCTTGCCCGGCGGTTCTACCGGAACGGAGACTCGGGTCGAGCTGTGATGGAGGTGGTGGCGACAGGGATCAAGAAGCTCCAGAAAACAGAAACCGAATAGCGCGCGCTTCGCAGGCTGGGGGGCCTCTCGACTCTCGCGTGCTGGGGCGGACCTCCGCCCTCGAGTGCAGGCGCGGGACTCTCGACCAGCGGGTGCGATCGTGGGGACCCGGCTACCCGGCTACCGGAGAGGGACCTCGGCTACCGAGAGGGACCTCGGCTACCGGAGAGGGCGAAACACCATCCCGGTCCGCGGCTTCGGCCAGAAGTAGGTCGACTTCTGGGGGAGTCGCTCGCCGCGCTCGATCACGGAGCGGATCCGCTCTACCCGGGTGGGAGGCAGGAAGAACGCTGCCGGCGCTTCGCCGCGGAGGACCGCCGCCTCCGCAGCGGCGGCGTCGGGCAGGAACCTGACCTTCGAGCCGCCCAGCACCTGGTCGTGCAACGCGTAGACGGTCGGTGGAGGGCCCTGAAGCGAGCCCACACGATGCACCACGCCTCCATTTTCCCGGGACGCGGTGCCGAAGGTGAGGTCGTCGTCCCGGATCAGCGCCAGGATCTCGGCGAGGTCGTGGACCGGGGAGCCTTCCGGCGCAGCGTGCCCCTCGACCAGTACGCGGTGGATCGGCAGGACGGGCGGGTCCTCGGACCCCGCGTCCACCACCAGCATCATCATGTGGTCCCAGGGGCCGGGTCCGTGCTGGGCTCGCATCTCCTCCCGGTACGCGAGCGCCACCGAGTACCGGTGGTGGCCGTCCGCGATCAGGAGCTGCTCGGCGCTCAGCCAGGCCGCGATCTCCGGGGCGTCTTCCACGATCCACAGGCGGTGCTGGACGCCCTCTTCGTCCGTCGTCATGCGGTCGGGCTCGGACGCCATGACGTGGTCGAGCAGCTCGGCCATGGGACGGGATGGGCCGCGGGCCAGCGAATAGACGGGCGACAGGTTCGCCTGCACGTGGCGGAGCAGGCTGAGGCGGTCGGCGACCGAGTCCGCCATGGTGGCTTCGTGGGGGATGATCGAGCCTCCCCACGGCTCCAGCTCGACCTGGCAGATCACTCCGCGGACGCGCCGCGGCCGGCCCTGGTAGCTGAAGCGCATCTCGTACGGGAACCAGGCCGGACGTCCGGTCTGGACGAGGACGCCCTCGTCCTCCCACCGGCGGAGATCCCGAGCCGCCGCCGCGTACCGGGTGGAGGAGTCGGGGGTGCCGGTGTCCTCTCGGGCCAAGATCAGCCGCACCACGTTGTAGGGGCTGGCCTGGTACAGGCGGTGCTGCTGTTGGGGGCTGATAGTGTCATAAGGAGGCGCGACGACCCCGTCCAGGGATCCCACCCGCGACAGGTCGAACAGGAGGCCGGTGAAGGGTGAACCGCGAGGCACCTCGCCTGTATAGCACTCCTCCGGAGGACCAGTCCGCATATGCCCTGTACTGCAAGGGACAGCAGTTCCTTCAGGACGGGCATCCGCACCAGGCGGCCATGTTCCTCTCCCGGGCCCGGCTCATGGAGCCCGAGAAAGCCTCCATCCGCGAGACGCTGGCCCGGGCCCTGTTCATGTCGGGCCGGGTCGCCTGGGCTCGCCGCGAGTTCGCGAAGGCGGTCCAGATCGACCCGGTGAACGACTACGCCCACTTCGGGCTGGCACTGGCCTGCGAGCGGACCGGCCAGCGGGCCCGCGCCATCGCGCATCTCAAGCTGGCCATCGCCATGCGGCCGGGGATGCACGACTACGAGCGGGCGCTGGCTCGGTTGGCCGGGTGATCGGCCGAGCCGCGCTGGCCGACCGGTACGACTGCTTCCTGCTCGATCTGGACGGGGTCCTGTATCGAGCCGACGAACCGATCCCCGGCGCGGGCGACGTGACGCGATGGCTCCGGGAACGGGGCAAGGGTCTGGCGTTCGTCACCAACAATTCCAGCAAGACCCCGCACCAGGTGGCCGAGAAGCTCGACCGGATGGGGGTCGAGGCCTCGCCCGACGAGGTGGTGACCTCGGCGCTGGCGACCGCCGTCCTGGCGGCCGGTCCAGGGTCCGATCCGCCTACGTGATCGGTGAGACCGGGCTCCGCACGGCCCGGGAGGATGCGGGGATCGAGGTGCAGGACGGCGACGCGGACCGCGCCGATGCCGTGATCGTGGGTTGGGACCGCGGGGTGATCTACGACCGCCTCCGCCGGGCCGCCCTGCTCGTGCAACGCGGCGCGAAGCTGGTGGCCACGAACGGCGATGCCTCCTATCCGGCTCCCGAGGGGAACTGGCCCGGCGCGGGTGCCATCCTCGCCGCCATCACCACCACCGTCGGCAGGCCCGCCGACGCCGAGGGTGGGCAAGCCCCACCGCCCGCTGTTCGAGGCCGCGCTGGAACGGGCCGGCGGCGGCCGGCCCCTGGTGGTTGGCGACCGCATCGACACGGACATCGCCGGGGCGGCCGAGATGGGCTGGGACAGCCTGCTCGTTTTCACCCGCGTCGCCACGCCGACCGACCTCGTGCGGGCGGATCACCTCCCCACCTCTGCGGCGAACGACCTCTCGGCCCTCACGCGCGAGACGCCCCCCTCCGTCCACCCCGCAACGGGAGGTTACGCCGGGGCCGTCGAGCGCCTCCTCCGGAACTCAGGGCTGGACGCGGAGGGCGTCGGAGGGCGCCTCGCCGACACGCTCATTGCGGTTACGGAGGCCGACAGCATCGTCGGGACGGTGGCCCTCGAACACTTCGGGCCCGTCGCGCATCTCCGCTCGCTCGCCGTCGACCCACACGCGCGGGGAGCGTACGTGGGGACCCTCCTGTGCGCGCACGCGGTGCGCGAAGCGCGCACCCGAGGAGCCCGGAAGATCTATGCGGTGACCGAGACGGCGGCCGGTTTCTTCGAGGACCTGGGGTTCGATCGGTCGGGAACCCGCGAGTCGGTTCCCGAGCCCATCGCCGCAACCCCGCTCATCCGGGACCAATGCGCGGCGGGGGCGGTGGTGTTGCGCCTCGACCTCGAAGGTGCTGCCGGGACGGGGGCGCGACCGGACGGGGCCGCGACCGAGCCGACGCGGTAGCCCGCGGCAGACCCGGCCGTTTCGAGCTCCCCGTCGAGCTACCAGATCGGAGGCGGGGCGGTGGGGCGCCGCCACGGCTCCTTCGGGAAGAACAGCAGCGCCGCGATCACGCCGGTGACGAAGCCCCCGATGTGCGCGAAGTAGGCCACTCCTCCGTTGACGTGCTGGGCGAGCGACGTCGCCCCGGAGAAGAACTGGAGCACGAACCAGAACCCCAGCACGACCACCGCCGGGAGCGAGATCAGGGAGAAGATCAGGAAGACGGGGACGAGGGACAGGACCCGCCGCCGGGGGAACATCACCAGGTAGGCGCCCAGGACTCCCGCGATCGCCCCCGACGCGCCGAGGCTCGGGATGATCGAGTTCACGCCGGTGAGGATCTGCGTCGCGGACGCGATGATCCCCGATGCGAAGTAGAACACGATGTAGGCGAGCGGCCCGATCTTGTCCTCCACGTTGTTCCCGAAGACCCACAGGAACAGCATGTTGCCCCCGATGTGCAGCCAGCTCTCGTGCAGGAACATCGCCACGAACACCGACTGCCACCAGCTCTTGGTCGGGCACCGGCGCTGGAGGACCTGCTGAAGGGCGGCGCCCTCACCGGGGATCTCCTGGTCGATGGCGGCTCGCGCGGGCGCTCCACCCTGGGCCAGGCTGGTGTGGTGGGTGACCTCCCACGGGATCTCGGCATGGCAGAAGAAGAACAGCTGCTGGTTCACTCCGTTCTGACCCGGGTTGAACGTGGGCTCCCACGCCATGAACGCGAGCACGTTGAGGGCGATGATGGCGAGGGTCACCCATGCCGTGCGGCTGGTGGGGTTCTCGTCGCGGATCGGGATCAGCACCGCCGGTAGCCTACGCCGAGAGGCGATTCCGGCCGGTCGTGTTCAGGCCTACGCCGAGTCAGGCGTTCTGGCCGGTCGTGCTCAGGCCGGCGCGTTGGGGGGCTCGGCCACCGGCCCCAGCCCCGTTCGGCGCGCCGTTCGCGGACCTCTTCCGGGCCGGGTTCAGCCGGCTCGTGGCGAACCGCGTGACGATCGCGTCGAACTCCGCGTGGTGCTCCAGGAACACTGCGTGGCCGGCCTTCGGGAACTCGTGGATCCTGCCCCGTCGGAGCTTCGCGGCCAGCGCCCGCGAGTCGGCCGGCTGGACCAGCCGGTCCCGCCCGCCGTAGAGCACCAGGGTCGGCGTGCCGATCTCGCCGAGACGGTCCCGGAAGTCGAACCCGGTCATGGCCCGGAACGTGTCCGCGCGCACCGGCGGCGGGACGGACGCCGCCAGGTCCCGCACGAAGCGGACGTGCTCGGGTCGGGCGCCGTCGCCGAACCCGGTTCGGATGAGCCGGTAGCTCGCGGCCCGCGCGTCGACCGTTCCGGCTTCTCGGGCGAACCACCGGTCGACGACGCTGTTCTCCACGGCCAGCTGCATCGCGAGGGTCAGCATGCGGGAGGGGATCGACGAGCCCGGCCACCGGCGGTCGCCGGCGGCGGTGTGCATGCCCGGCGTGGCGACGAGCACCACACCCCGGACTCGGCGCCGCGCAGTCTCCGGATGCCGGAGCAGATACCCGAGCGTCAGCACGCCCCCCAGGCTGTGCCCCGCCAGCACGAGCCCGTCGCCGGGGGCGTCGTCCACCACCCGGGCCAGCGCCTCCACGGCCAGGTCGAGCGTCAGGTGCGAGCGCGCCACTGCCGTGGAGTGCCCGTTGCCGGGGAGGTCCCATGTCACGGCGGCCAGACGGCCGGACGCCAGGGAAAGCTTCTGGTGGTGCCAGATCGCCTCCGTCACGCACCAGCCGTGCGTGAACACGAGCACGCCCGGCGCTCCGTGCTGGGGGCCGATCCGCTCCGTGTAGATCCGCGACGCCGGGGGCCCCGAATCACGTGGGGACGTCCCCGGGCCGAACCGAGGAGCTCGTTTCCGTTGGCTTCCGCGAACGGGTACCTGGGCCCGGCCGCCAGCCTCCCTACCGCGAACGCGGCGAGCGCGCCTGCCGACCCCAGCACGACCCGGCGGATGGAGCCCATCAGCCGTTCACCGCGTCCGGTCCGGATCGTCCTTCCTCGCGTACGCGAGCGGAGCTCAGAGGAGCTTCCTCAGCGACAGCAGGTCCGACAGGCTCGCCTGGATCTTGATGTGGCCGGCCAGGTAGGAGGAGAACAGGCTCTTGTTGCCGTCGATCATGTCCACCAGGTCGTCGCTGGTGGCGCTGACGCGGATGTGCGCGTCGGGGGCGGGCCCGGCGTGCAGCTCGTCGAACCGCCCGTCGGCCAGCTCCGTCCAGTACCGGGTGTCCAGGTCCGAGACGTTGACCTCGACGACCCGCGGGCTGGACAGGGCGCGCGTCAGATTGGCCTGTGCCGCCTCCGGAGCGTCGTCCAATCGACGGATCAGCTCGTTCAGCTTCTTTTCGACCGTTCTGGCCGTGGCCACGCTACTCCCTGGTCGGGCCTCGTGGGGAAGGAAACCGCGTGGTAAGAGCGCCGCGCATTATAGCGAAGGGGCCCGCCTCAATGGACCCGCCTGCTGGGCTCCCGCCTGCTGGGCTCCCGCCTGCGGGCCTCCCGCCTGCGGGGCTCCCGCCTGCGGGGCTCCCGGTCCATGGGCAGGAACACGCGGGGTATCCTTCGGCCGAGGGCCGGATGGAGCGGCGATGCCGTTCGGACCGGCCACCTAGGGAGGAGGACGGGATGATCGAGGACGTCCGCAAGTACGTCGAGGCGGGGCTGGGCTCGCTCACGCCGGCCCGGGCCCGGGACATGGCGCGCTCGCTGCTCCAGGGCCAGGGCTCGGACCAGGTCAACCGGGTTGCCGGGACCCTCATGGAATGGTCCCGGCGGAGCCGGGAACGCGTCACCGAGCTGGTGCAGTCCGAGGTCAAGCGGCAGCTGCGCGCGGTGGGCGTGGCCACCCGGGACGACCTCGACGCGTTGCGCAAGCGCGTCCGCGACCTGGAGAAGGCGCCCGCCCCGGCACAGGCCTCGGCCCGGTCCTCGAGTACCGCGCGCAGCCCCGCCAGGAAGTCCAGCCCCAGGAAGTCCGCAGCCAAGAAGACCACGGCGAGGAAGTCGGCCGCGAAGAAGTCGACTTCCAGGAAGTCAATGGCGAAGCGAGCCGGCGCCGGTTCCTCGTCCGGAGGCGGTTCCTCGTCCGGCTCCGGCTCCCCGTCGGGCGCCGGCTCTTCGTCGGGCCCCGGTTCGTCGTCCTGACGGTGCGCCGGCGGCTCGACAGCGAGCTGGTTCGCCGCGGCCTGGCGGGCTCACGGACCGAGGCCGCCGACGCTGTTCGCTCCGGCCTGGTCACGGTGGCCGGCCGGCCCGCGGCGAAGCCCGCCACCCTGGTCGCTCCGGAGGAGCCCATCGGGTTGGCCCGGCCGCCGCGCACCTTCGTGTCGCGGGGCGGCGACAAGCTCGCGGCGGCGCTCGACCGGTTCGGCGTCGATCCGGCCGGGCGTGACTGCCTCGACGCCGGCGCCTCCACCGGTGGCTTCACCGACTGCCTGCTCCGGCGCGGCGCGGCTCGGGTCGTCGCGGTGGACGTGGGGTACGGCCAGCTGGCCTGGTCGATCCGGCAGGATCCGCGGGTCGTCGTCCTGGAACGGACCAACGTCCGCGAGCTTGAACCGGAGACGTTGCCCTTTCCGCCCGACATGGTCACCGCCGACCTGTCCTTCATCTCGCTCCACCTGGTCCTTCCGGTCCTTCGCCGGGTGGCGGCGCCGGGGGCGGAGTTCGTCGTGCTGGTGAAGCCGCAGTTCGAAGCCGGCCCGGCCGACGTCGCTTCCGGAGGGGTGGTGCGGGACCCAGCGGTGTGGGAACGGGCGCTCCAGGGCGTCGCCCAGTCGTTCCGTGAGGTCGGCCTGCACCCGGGGGCCGCCATGGCGTCGCCCCTGCTGGGGCCGGCCGGCAACGTGGAGTTCTTCCTGCACGCCGCCGAGGGCCTCCCCGACTCGGTCGACGCCCGGACCCTGAAGGCGGCGGTCCGGGAGGGTCTCGAGCTCCGGGCGGCCTCGTGACCGGGGAGTGCCCGTGGCGACGGACGGCGACATGACCGGAGCCGCGTCGTGACCACGGTCGGGTTCGTCATCCACGGAGGCCGGCCCGCCGCCGTCGAGGCGGCTCGCGACCTGGTGGCCTGGCTGTCGCACCAAGGGGTCGCCTCGCGCAGCCTCATCGAGGACCGCCTGGACGCGGACGAGGTCACCGGCCTGGAGGGCTTTCCCGCCGGGCTGGGCTTGGTCGTCTCGGTGGGCGGCGACGGCACCTTCCTGCGGGCCGCGTACCAGGCGCTCAGGGCCGGCTGCCCGGTGCTTGGAGTGAACGTGGGCCGGATGGGATTCCTGACGGAAGTCGACCCGCCCGAGGCCATCCCCCTCCTGGAACGCGCCATCGCCGGCGTCGCCCGGGTCGACGACCGGCTGGCCGTGGTGGCGGAGCCCGAGCGAGGGACCGACTGGTCCGAGCCGCAGTGGGGCCTGAACGAGGTCATGGTGGAGAAGGGAGCCCGGCACCGCGTGGTCCGCCTGGCCGTGTTCTTCGACGGCGACTACGTGACGACGTTCTCCGGCGACGGGGTGATCGTGGCCACGCCCACGGGCTCCACGGCGTACTCGTTCTCTGCCCGGGGGCCGATCGTCAACCCGTCGGTGGAATGTCTGGTGGTGACGCCGATCGCCGCGCACATGGTGTTCGACCGGTCATTCGTCCTGGGGGCGGGCGAGCACGTCACCATCGAGGTCCTGGGAGAGGAGCAGGGCCTGCTCTCGGCGGACGGCCGGGCGAGCATGCCCCTGCCGGTGGGCTCCCGGGTCAGGGTGCGGGCGGCGGACCAGCGGCTCCGCATGGTGCGGAAGGAAGCCGCCGGGACGTTCTACGGAAAGGTCCGGGACCGCTTCCACCTTCCCGACGAGCGCGACCTCGGGCGGGACTGACCGGATTCTCTGTCACACCCCCGCTGTAGGATCGCCGCGTCGTGCTCCTCGAACTACACATCGCCGGGATCGGGGTCATCGAGGACCTCGACCTCGAGTTCCATCAGGGGCTGAACGTGCTGACCGGCGAGACCGGCGCCGGGAAGACCATGGTCACGGTGGGGCTCACGCTGGCCCTGGGCGGGCGCGCCTCGGCCGTCCTGGTCCGGCGCGGCTCGAAGCGGGCCCGGGTGGAGGCCAGGTTCTTCGCCCCGCCATCGCCCGGGGTGGGGGAGTGGGCCGAGGACGGCGAGGTCGTGCTGGCCCGCACGGTGTCCGAGGAAGGAAAGAGCGCCGCCCGCATCGGCGGCCAGATCGTGCCGGTCTCGGCGCTGGCCTCCATCGCCCCCGAGCTGGTCGAGCTGCATGGCCAGAACCAGGTCCAGCGGCTGCTGGAACCGGGGGCCCAGACCGGGTTCCTGGACCGGTTCGCCGGACCCGAACACGTGGCCGTGGCGGAGGAGTACCGCCAGGCCTACGAGCGGCTCCGCCGGGTCCGGCTTCGCCTGGACGAGCTGGACCGGGAGGCTCGAGACCGGGAGCGAGAGAAGGACCTGTTGGCCTATCAGGTCCGGGAGATCGAGTCGGCCGGGGTCCACCCCGGAGAGCTCGCGGGCATCGAGTCCGAGACCGCCCGGCTCGCCCATTCGGAGCGCCTGCTGGAACGGGCCCGGACGGCCGAGGACGCGCTCGGATCGGACGGCTCGGCCGCCGACCGGCTCCACGAGGCCGCGTCCGCGCTCAGGGACGCCGCTGCGGTCGACCCCGGCGCGGCCGGTGCGGCCGAGCGAGCGACCCAGCTGGCCCAGGAGGCATCGGACCTGGCCCGCGACGTGCGGGACTACCGGGAGGAGCTCCGGGCCGATCCCGCCCGGCTGGAGGAGCTCCAGGAACGGCTCCATGCCCTCCGCTCGCTGGAGCGCAAGTACGGCGAGGGCGAGGACGGCATCCTGGCGTACCTGGAGCAGTCGCAGGCCCGACTCTCCAGTCTGGCCGGGGCCGACGACGAGCGGGCCGGTCTGGAGGCGGAAGCCACGGACATCGACCGGACGGCCCGGGGCCTGGCCGACCGGCTCTCGGCCGGCCGGGCGGATGCCGCGCCTCGCCTGGCGGAGGCCCTGGAAGCCGAGCTGCACGAGCTCGGCATGCAAGGCGCGTCCGTCCGGGTGACCCTCGAGTCGCAGCAGGAGGAGCTCGGGCCGTCGGGGCGGGAGCGGGCCCAGCTGCTGTTCTCGGGCGGCCCCGGGCAGGCACCGCTGCCGCTGTCGAAGGTGGCGTCCGGCGGCGAGCTCTCCCGGACCATGCTGGCGTGCCGCAGCGTCATGGCCGATCTGGACGCCGTGCCGACCCTGGTGTTCGACGAGGTCGACGCCGGGATCGGGGGCCGGGCAGGCCTGGCCGTGGGGAGGCGCCTGGCTCGCCTGGCCAGGACCAGGCAGGTCCTGGTGGTCACGCACCTGCCGCAGATCGCCTGTTTCGCCGACCGCCACGTCCGGGTCCGAAAGCGCGAGGGCACGGCCACGGTCTCTGTTCTGGATCAGACCGAGCGGGTGGCCGAGATCTCCCGCATGCTGTCCGGCCTCCCGGAGAGCGATGCCGCGGTCTCGCACGCGGAGGAGCTGCTGGCCGAGGCGGAACGGGAACGCGATGTGGGGGCCAGGTCACCGCCGGCCGGGAGGCGCTGAGCCGCCAGGGCGCCCGCTGGTTCGCTACCCTTTCCCTGGACGGTGCCGTCCCCGAAGGTCCCGTCCCGGTCGCAGACCGCGGATCGCGCGCTGGGAGGATCCCCACGGCCATATCGAAGCCCAGAAGCCTCCTGCCGAGGCTGCCGTTCCGGCGCGTCCGGCGGGCCGAGGGCACCGCGCGCGTGGACCGCCGCACCAAGAACCTCCTGCGCCGCATCCACCCCGGCGAGATCGCGATCATCGACCACGAGGACCTCGACCGCGTGGCCGCCGAGGGACTGGTGGACGCCGGCGTGGCGGGAGTGGTGAACGCGGCGAAGTCCATCAGCGGGCGGTACCCGAACCTGGGCCCGCTGATCCTGGTCCAGGCCGGCATCCCCCTGGTCGACGGGGTCGGCCGCCTGATCGTGGACAAGGTGGCGGAGGGCCAGCCGGTTCGCCTGGAGGGCGATCGCATCTACGCCGGCGACGTGCTCGTGGCGGTCGGGATCCGCCAGACCGAGGAGTCCGTCGTCACGGCGATGGAGGCCGCTCGGGTGGCGCTCGCGGAGCAGTTCGAGAGCTTCGCCCGCAACACCGTGGACTTCATCCAGCGGGAACGCGACCTGCTGTTCGGAGGGACCGGACTCCCGGAGCTGGTCCATCACATCGGGGGGCGGGCCGTGCTGGTGGTCGTGCGGGGCTACCACTACCGGGAGGACCTCTCGGTCCTGCGTCCGTACATCCGCGACGTCGGCCCGGTCCTCATCGGCGTGGACGGCGGCGCCGACGCGCTGCTCGACGCGGGGTACCGGCCCGATCTGATCATCGGCGACATGGACAGCGTGTCCGAGCGGGCCCTGCTGCTGGCCCGCCGGGAGACCACGTGGCGCCGCCGCCCTCCCGTCGAGGTGGTCGTGCACGCCTACCCCGGCGGCCGTGCGCCCGGTCGCGCCCGACTGGAAGCGCTGGGGGTCCCGTACAGGGTCATGGAGAGCACGGGAACCAGCGAGGACGCGGCGTTCCTGCTCGCCCACGGAAAGGGCGCGGAGCTGATCGTCGCGGTCGGCACCCACGGGAACCTTCGCGAGTTCCTGGACAAGGGGCGCATGGGCATGGCCAGCACGTTCCTGGTCCGGCTCCGGGTGGGCGAGATCCTCATGGACGCCAAGGGCGTGTCGCGGCTGTACAGCGGCAGGGTCCGGGGGCGGGACATCGTGCTCCTGGTGGGCTCGGCGCTGTTCGCTATGCTCGTCGTGGCCCTGGTGTCACAGCCGTTCCGGCTGTTCCTGCACCAGATCCTCGACCAGCTCCAGGGGCTGTTTTGATCTCGTTCCGGTACCACCTCGTCTCGATCGTGGCGGTATTCCTGGCCCTCGGCCTGGGGATCCTGACGGGGACCACCGTCCTCAACCAGCACCTGGTCAAGAACCTGAAGAATCGCACCAAAGCCGCGGAGCAGGACGTCGCGAGGTACCGCCAGCAGGTGCTGGACGTCCAGGGGCAGGTCAGCGAGCTCCAGACCTTCATCCAGGACGCCCGGCCGTTCCTGATCGACGGGAAGCTCCAGGGCGAGCAGGTGGTGCTCCTGACCCAGGACGGATCGGACCCGGCCGCGGTGGCCGAGGCCAAGAGCGCGCTGCTGGACGCGGGCGCCAGGGTCACCTCGCTGGACCTGACCGGTCGGATGGCCCTGGCGGACCCGGCCAGCCAGAGGGACCTGGCCGCGCTCCTCGGCCTTCCCGCCGACACCTCGCCCCAGACCCTCCAGGCCACCGCCGCCCGGAGCCTGGGCGACCGCCTGGCGGGGGGGCCGCCCGCCACCGACCTACCGCAGCCGAACGCCCCCCACGACCTGCTGGAGGGCCTGCTGTCGAAGGGCTTCCTGAAGGCGTCCTCCCTCACGCCGGCCCAGGTCCCCCAGATCGGGGGGCCGGACCAGACCTTCGTGGTGGTGGGCGGAGGCAACTCGAACCCCGCCGTCCCCCTCCAGTCGTTCCTGGTCCCGCTCGTCGCGCAGCTCGGCCAGCACACGGGCGTTCCGGTCGCGGCGGGGGAGAGCACCGCGACCACCACCTTCCCGTTCGTCTCACTGCTCCGTGGCGACAGCCAGCTGGACTCGGACCCGATGGTCACCGTGGACGACCTGGACCCCGACCACGCCGGAGGCGTCGCGCTGGTCCTGGGGCTGCGGAACCTGCTGCTCACCGGGCAGGGCGGGAACTACGGCCTCAAGGACGGGAACGACGGCATCCTGCCGAAGGCGGCCTAGGACGGCCTAGATGTCCGCTGCCGCGAAGCGCGAACTGGCGAAGCGCGAACCAATCAAGCGCGAGTGGGCGAAGCGCGAGTGGGCGAACCCGGTGAAGCGGGCTCCGAAGGTGCTGGCCATCGTGGCGGCCAGAGACGAGGCGGCTTCCGTGGCCGCCACCGTGCGGGCCCTCCGTGGCCTCGCTGGGGTCGCCGAGGTGGCCGTGGTGGACGACGGGTCCCTCGACCGCACCGCGGAGGCCGGGAGGTCCGCCGGGGCCCGGGTCCTGCGGACGCCTTGGGCACTCGGAAAGGGCGGCGCGCTCGAAGGGGCGCTGGACCGCCTGCCCCGCGCGGACGTCTACCTGTTCGTGGACGGCGACATCGGGGCGACCGCCGCCGGCATCGAGCCCGTCCTGGACGCCGTGGTGTCCGGGACCGCCGACCTGGCCGTCGCTGTCCTGCCCGCGCCGGTGGACGGCGGGTTCGGGGTGGTGAAGCGGGTGGCGGCGAGCGTAGTGCGGCGGGTTTCCGGGTTCTCTGCCCAGGCGCCCCTGTCGGGCCAGCGGGCCGTCACTCGGGAGTGCCTGGGGGCGTGCCGGCCGCTGGCTCGGGGATTCGGGATCGAGACGGCCATGCTCGCGGACGCCGCCAGGATGGGGTTCCGGGTGATGGAGGTCCCCGTCGATGTCGAGCACCATGGCACCGGACGGACCGTGGCCGGGTTCCGCCACCGGGCCGGCCAGGGCGTGGACATCGCCGCCGCTGCCGTGCCGAGGCTGCTGGGGATACGGTGAGCGCTTCCGTCGACCACGCGCCAACCGCTCGATCGAGAGGAGTGGACGATGCCGGTGCAGACCTCGAATCCAGAAGCCCTCCACGAGCCGACCACGTACAGCCACGTGGCGGTCGGAACGGGGAACAGGATGGTGTTCGTCGCTGGTCAGGTGGCCCTGGATCCCCGCGGCACGCTGGTCGGGGACGGAGACGTGGCCCAACAGGCCGTCCAGGCGTACCGGAACGTGGCTGCGGCGCTCGCGTCGGTCGATGCGCCCATCGAGAGCGTGGCCAAGGTCACCACGTTCGTCGTGGGCCACCGGCCCGAGCTGCTCGGACCGATCGGGGAGGCCCGGAGGGCGGTGTTCGGCGACCACATGCCGGCGAGCACGCTGGTGGGCGTGCAGGCCTTGGCCCGGCCCGAGTTCCTGATCGAGGTCGAGGCCGTCGCTGTGGTCGACTGAGCGGTCGCGGGCCGGTGCCATGAGGTTCGTCGAGGGGATCCTGGCCGGGGCCGGACTCATGGTGGTCGCGCTGGCCCTGATGCCGGATTCGCTCGCCCGCCGGCTCGCCGAACGGAACTACCGCGGCGCATCCGTGCCCGCAATCCTGGGCGTGGCCCTCGCGGCGCTGGCGGTCCTGGTCCCGGGCCTGTCGAACGCCGGGCACGCCCTGTGGGGCCGTCCCTTCGCCCAGATCCCCTGGCGGGTGGTGGCAGCCCTGGCCGTGGTGGCGGTGGCCGGGCTCCTGGACGACCTCTCGCCTCATGGTCCCCGGGGGATCCGGGCCCACCTGCGGGCCCTCGCCACCGCGCCCCCGACCACGGGCATCGTCAAGCTCGTGGCCATCCTCGCTGCCTCCGTGGTGGGCCTGTACGGCTTCCGGCCCGACGGGGTGCAGCTCGCCCTCGGCGTGGTCGTCGCCGCCGGCTCGGCCAACCTCTGGAACGGCCTCGACGTCGCCCCGGGCCGAGCCGGGAAGGCGTTCCTGCCCGTGATGGCCGTGCTCATGCTGTATCTGCCCACCCTGCCGTTCGCCCTGCTGGTCGGGGCCGCGGTGGTCGCGCTCCGCGTCGATCTCCGGGAGCGCGCGATGCTGGGGGACTCCGGCTCGAACCTCCTGGGGTTCGCCGTCGGGCTGGGGCTGGCGTTGCGCCTGCCCACCTGGCAGCTGGCCGTCGCCGCCGGGGCGATCGTCGCTCTCAACGCGCTGGCCGAGACGGTCACGCTGTCCCGGCTCATCGAAGCCACGCCGCCCCTTCGGTGGGTGGACCGCCTGGGCCGCCGCCAGGCCCGCGAGGCCAGCGAGGCCCGCGAGCCCTCTCGTCCCTGAATTTCTCGCCAAACGGCGAGCTTTGCACTTCGAACCGGAGACTCGGCCCCGGCCCTCTGCTAGCATGAAGTCCCGAGGTGCCTGAGCACAGGAAGTTCATCTTCGTCACCGGTGGCGTGGCGTCCGGCCTCGGGAAGGGAATCACCACCGCATCCCTGGGCCGCCTGTTCAAGTCTCGGGGCCTCCGGGTCACCCTCCAGAAGCTCGACCCCTACATCAACGTCGACCCGGGCACCATGAACCCGTTCGAGCACGGCGAGGTGTTCGTGCTGGACGACGGCGCCGAGACCGACCTCGACCTCGGGCACTACGAGCGGTTCACCGACGAGAACCTCCACCGCGGCTCCAACGTCACCACCGGCGCCGTGTACCAGTCGGTGATCGCCAAGGAGCGCCGCGGGGAGTTCCTGGGCAAGACCGTCCAGGTCATCCCCCACATCACGAACGAGATCAAGCACCGCATCCGTTCCCTGGCGGAAGCTGAGGACGCCGATGTCGTGATCGTGGAGGTCGGCGGGACGGTCGGCGACATCGAGTCGCTGCCGTTCCTGGAAGCCATCCGTCAGCTCCGGAACGAGGTCGGGCGGGACCACTGCGCGTTCGTCCACGTCTCGCTGGTGCCCTTCATCGGCCCCACCGGCGAGCTGAAGACGAAGCCCACCCAGCACTCCGTGAAGGAGCTGCGGTCGCTCGGTCTGCAACCCGACGTCATCGTGTGCCGCTCGGACCGGCCGCTGTCCCGGAACCTCAAGGAGAAGATCTCGCTGCTGTGCGACGTCCCCATCGACGCGGTGGTGGCCGCCGTCGACGCCGAGTCCATCTACCAGGTCCCGCTGGTGCTGCACGCCGAGGGGCTGGACGGCTACCTGGCCCACCACCTTCGCATCGACGCCCGGCCGGACCTCACGGAATGGCAGGGCCTGGTCGATCGCATCGACCGCGCCACCACGCCGGTGACCGTGGCCATCGTGGGGAAGTACGTGAACCTCCGCGACGCCTACCTCTCGGTGATCGAGGCCCTCGGCCACGGAGGCTTCGCGCACGGTGTGCACGTGGACATCCGGTGGGTGGCCTCCGACAACCTGGTCACCGGGGCCGACGAGGTCCTGGAAGGCGTGGACGGCATCCTGGTCCCCGGCGGGTTCGGGTGGCGCGGCGTGGAGGGGAAGCTCGAAGCCATCCGCTACGCGCGCGAGCGCGGCGTCCCGTACCTCGGCCTGTGCCTGGGGCTCCAGACCGCCGTCATCGAGTTCGCCCGGGACGTGTGCGGGCTGGAGAACGCGAACTCCTCCGAGTTCGACCCGAACACGCCGCATCCCGTGATCGACCTGCTGCCGGAGCAGGCCGGCGTGACCGACCTCGGCGGGTCCATGCGCCTCGGCGCGCAGCCGTGCCACCTGGTCCCGGGGACGCGGGCGCAGGCCGCGTACGGCGCGGAGGTCGTCGACGAACGCCACCGCCACCGCTACGAGGTCAACCCCGCGTACCACCGAATCCTGGAGGACCATGGGCTGGTGTTCTCGGGATGGTCGCCGGACCGGCGGCTGGTCGAGATCATCGAGCTGCGCGACCATCCGTACTTCGTGGCGGGCCAGTTCCATCCGGAGCTCCGCTCCCGGCCCACGCGTCCACATCCGCTGTTCCGCGAGTTCGTCGGCGCGGCGCTGGCCCATCGGAGCGAGCCGCGCGTGCCGGCAGCGGTCCGCGGCTAGTCCGGCTCAGACTAGACGAACCGAGGTGGAGCCGGCGGAGTCCCGAGAGGTCTTCCGCGGCACGTTGATCCGGGTCGAGGTGGAGTCCTGGCCGGCAGGGGAGCGGGAGGTCGTCCGGCACCCCGGCGCGTGCGGCATCGTGGCGATGACTGCCGACGGCGAGGTCCTGCTGGTCCGCCAGACCCGTGAGGCCATCCGGGCCGACATCCTGGAGATCCCCGCCGGGGTCCTGGACGTTCCCGGGGAGCAGGCGGCCGCGTGCGCGGCCCGCGAGCTGGAGGAGGAGACCGGGTACGCCGCCTCCGACGTCCGGCCGCTCGCAATGATCCACACCTCGCCCGGCTTCACCGACGAGGTCATCCATCTGTTCACCGCTCGGGCCTCGCCCGCGGCAGGTCGCACCCCGGAGCACGGCATCGAGGTGGTTCCGATGCCGCTGGGCGAGGCGGTGGGCGCCGTTCGCGACGGACGCATCACCGACGCCAAGACGGCGGTGGCGCTGCTCCTGACCGCTGAGCGCCGAGGCCAGTGAGCAACCCGGGCGCCAGGGCGCGCGTCGGCCGCCGAGGTAGCGCGTCCTCACGAGACCTCGATGTCATGGCCCTCGTGGCAGAAGCTGTCTCCGACCGACCCCGTCGGGTACGCTCTCAGCGAGGTGAGGGTTCCAGCAGGAGGACCGCCGTGATCGTCGGCGTCCCGCGCGAGGTCAAGGACAACGAGTACCGCGTGGCGCTCACACCCGAGGGCGCCCGCGAGCTGACCCACGCCGGGCACCAGGTCCTGGTGGAGAACGATGCCGGCGCCGGTTCGTCGCTGTACGAGGACCGCTACGTCCGGGCCGGCGCCGAGTTCGTGCCGACGGCGGAAGAGGTCTGGCGCGCCTCCGACATGATCATGAAGGTCAAGGAACCCATCGCATCGGAGTACGACCTGATGCAGGAGGGCCAGATCCTGTTCACGTACCTCCACCTGGCCGCCAGCAGGGAGCTGACCGAGGCGCTGATGCGGCGCAAGGTCGCCGCGGTCGCCTACGAGACGGTCCAGCTCGACGACGGGCGGCTCCCGCTGCTCGCGCCCATGAGCGAGGTGGCCGGGCGCATGGCGCCGCACGTCGGCGCGCGGCTGCAGGAGAAGGAGTACGGCGGCCGCGGCATCCTGATGGGCGGCGTCTCCGGCGTGCGACCGGCCAAGGTGCTGGTGATCGGAGCCGGCATGGCGGGCACCAACGCGGCGTGGATCGCGGCCGGCATGGAGGCCGAGGTCATCGTGGTGGACAGGAACCTGGACAAGCTCCGGTTCATCGACCAGGTCATGCGGGGACGCGTGATGACGCTGATGTCCGACCGCCTCACCCTGGAGCAGCGGGTGCGGGAGGCCGACATCCTGATCGGGACGGTCCTCGTCCCGGGGGCGAAGGCGCCGCGGCTGGTCACCGAGGAGATGGTCGAGTCCATGCGGCCGGGTTCCGTGATCATCGACATCTCGATCGACCAGGGCGGATCCGTGGAGACGTCGCACATGACCACACACTCCGATCCCACGTACGTCGTCCACGGCGTCGTGCACTACGCGGTGGGGAACATGCCGGGGGCCGTCCCGAACACCTCCACCTATGCCCTCACCAACGTGACGCTGCCGTACGCCCTCGACATCGCGAGCCGGGGACTGGAGGACGCTGCGCGCCGTGACCCCGTCCTGGCCCGCGGCGTCAACGTGTACGCGGGCTCCGTTTCGAACTCGGGGGTCGCGGAGGCGCACGGGCTGGAAGCGGTCCCCATCTCGTCGCTCATCGACGGCGTCTCGGCGTAGGGAAGAGCGGCGGGCGGCTGCCGTGAATGACCGCGTCGGCTCGCAGGTGGAGCGATTCATCGACTACGTCGTGGCGGAGCGGGGACTCTCGCCGAACACGGTGAGCGCGTACCGGCGCGATCTGGCCCGGTACGCGACGTTCCTCAGGAGCCGCGACGTGACCGACGCCGCGGAGGTGGATCGAGACGAGATCGCCGCGTTCGTGGCCGACCTCTCCGCCTCGCGGCACGGACCGGACCCCGGGTCCCCGTACCGGGCCTCGTCGGTGGCCCGGACCCTCGCGGCCGTGCGCTCCTTCCACAAGTTCCTGGTCCAGGAGAACGAGGCCACGCAGGACCCCGCGGCGGCGGTGGTGCGCCCCAGGGTGCCGCGCGCGCTTCCCCGGGCCCTGTCCGTGCAGGAGGTCGAACGCATCCTGGCGTCGCCGGCGGGGGAGACAGAGACCGTCCTGCGGGACCGGGCCCTCCTGGAGACGCTGTACGGGGCGGGCCTGAGGATCTCCGAGCTGGTGGGCCTGGACGTGGACGACCTGGACCTGGAGGAGGGCAGCGTCCGGGTGGTGGGGAAGGGCGACAAGGAACGGCTGGTCCCGCTGGGGCGGTACGCGCGGGAGTCGCTGGAGGCGTACCTGACCGGGGGGCGGCCGGCGCTGGCGTCTCGATCGTCGCGAGGCGCGCTGTTCCTGAACGTGCGGGGCGGGCGGCTGACCCGCCAGGGCTGCGCCAAGATCCTCCGGTCCCACGTCCGGCGCGCGGGCATCGACCGCCGCGTCAGCCCGCATTCGCTGCGGCATTCCTTCGCCACCCATCTGCTGGAGGGAGGAGCCGACGTTCGAGTGGTGCAAGAGCTGCTGGGCCACGCCAGCGTGGCCACCACGCAGATCTACACCCTGGTAACGCAACAGCATCTTCGCGACGTGTACTTCACGGCCCATCCGCGGGCCCGGCGGTCGCCCGTGCGGAGCGCGGCGCCATGAGCCCGCTCGACGCCACCCCCTGGGCCCGCATGTGCATCACGTGCGAGCAGACGTCGTCGTGACCTCGGGGACGCCGGCTTGAGCGAGCCGCTGGTTCCGCGGGTCCTGCTGGTGGTGTGCGACTCCTTCGGGGTGGGGCACGCGCCCGACGCGGCCGAGTTCGGCGACGAGGGGTCCGACACGCTGGGGAACTGCTCGCGGGCGGTGGGCGGATTCCACGCGCCGAACCTGGAGGCGCTGGGGCTCGGGTTCCTCACCGAGATCGAGGGAGTTGCGCCGCGGGCCGAGCCCGGGACGGCCCACGGACGGTTGACCGAGCGCTCGGCGGGCAAGGACACCACCACCGGTCACTGGGAGATCTGTGGGATCGTGCTGGAGCGCCCGTTTCCGTTGTACCCCAACGGTTTCCCGGAGGAGATCATCCGGGCGTTCGAGGAGCGGATCGGGGCCAGGGTCCTGGGGAACCGGCCGGCATCGGGGACCGAGATCATCGCGGAGCTGGGCGAGGAGCACATGCGGACGGGCCGTCCCATCGTGTACACGAGCGGCGACTCCGTGTTCCAGATCGCCTGCCACAAGGACGTCGTGCCGCTGGAACGGCTGTACGAGTGGTGCCGGATCGCCCGGAGCCTGCTGGTGGGGGAGCACCGGGTGGGGCGGGTCATCGCCCGGCCGTTCGCCGGCGAGCCCGGCGCGTTCGTCCGCACGCCGGAGCGCCGGGACTACTCCGTCCCGCCGCCCGGCCCCACGCTGCTCGACCGCTGCGTCGACGCCGGCGTCTCCGTGTACGGCGTCGGGAAGATCCAGGACATCTTCGCCGGGAAGGGGATGACGGAGGCCCGGTACTCGGACTCGAACGAGCATGGGATCGACCTGACCCTCGAGTACCTCCGGCGCCCCGGGCCGGCACTGGTGTTCACGAACCTTGTCGACTTCGACTCCAAGTACGGCCACCGCAACGACCCCGAGGGCTATGCCCGCTGCGTGGAGGCGTTCGACCGGCGCCTCCCGGAGCTGGCCGGGGCCCTGGGCCGAGGGGTGCTGTTCCTCACGGGCGACCACGGGTGCGACCCCACCACACCGCCCACGGACCATTCCCGGGAAAACACCCCGGTGCTGGCCGCCGGAGTGCCTCGAGGTCCACATGACCTTGGGGTGAGGCCGGGGTTCTCGGACCTCGGCGCGACCATCGGCGAGCTGCTGGCGGTCGATACCTCGGGGCTAGCTGGAGAGAGCTTCGCCGGCGACCTTGGGTTCCGAGGGAACCCCGAACACTGACTCTCGACTGGAGGTCGATGTGGACAAGCTGTGGATCGATGGGGAAAGGTCCGCGTGAACCCCATCGATCCGCGCGACGTGGTGGCGCTGAAGCGCGACGGCCGGGTCGTCCCTGAGGCTGAGCTTCGAGCGTTCGTTCAGGGTTACGGTCGGGGCGAGATCGGGGACGAGGTGGCCGCGGCGTTCCTTATGGCGGCATACATCCGGGGCCTGGACACGGAGGAGACCCTGGCGCTGACCAGGGCCATGGTGGACTCGGGCCGGACGCTCCCGCTGGCCGGGATCTCTCGGCCCAAGGTGGACAAGCACTCCACCGGCGGCGTCGCCGACGGGGTGACGCTGGTGTTCGCCCCGCTGGCGGCCTCGCTCGGGATGGCCGTGGCCAAGCTGTCCGGGCGGGGCCTGGGGCACACCGGCGGGACGCTGGACAAGCTGGAGGCGATCCCGGACCTGCGGACCAACCTCACGCCGGACGAGATCGAGGCGCAGGTGGAGCGGGTGGGGTGCGCCATCGCCGCCCAGACGCCGGACCTGGTGCCGGCGGACGGGGCGCTGTACGCGCTGCGCGACGCCACCGCCACGGTCAGCTCGCTCCCACTCATCGCGGCGAGCGTGATGTCGAAGAAGCTGGCGGTCATGACCGACCTCGTCGTGCTCGACGTCAAGGCCGGGAGCGGAGCGTTCATGAAGACGCCCGAGGAAGCGGGAGCGTTGGCGGAGGCGTGCATCGCGCTGGCCCAGGGCTGGGATCGTCGGGCCCGAGCCGCGGTGACCGACATGTCGCAGCCCCTCGGTGAGGCGGTGGGGAACGCGCTGGACGTGGCGGAGGCGGTGGAGGTGCTCCGTGGCTCGTTCCGGGGCAGGCTCCGGGACCTCGCCGTCACCTTCGCCGCCGAGGCGCTCTCCCTGCTCGAGGGCATGCCGCGAGCCGAGGCGGCGGCAAGGGCCGAGCGAGCCCTCGACGGCGGGGACGCCCTCCGCAGGTTCGCGCTGATGGTGGAAGCGCAGGGAGGAGACGCACGGGTGGCCGACGATCCGTGGTCGGTGCTTCCTCGAGCCCCCCTGATGCGACCGATCACGGCTCCTCGGGGCGGCTTCGTGGCGTCGATGGACGCCGAGGAGATCGGCCGGGCCGGGGTGGACCTGGGGGCTGGCCGGCATCGCAAAGGCGACCCGATCGATCCCGCCACCGGTATCGTGTTCCGGGCCAAGATCGGCGACCAGGTGGAGGTCGGGTCAGAGCTGGGCACGGTCCACGCCCGCGGCGAGCACCAGGCGGACGCGGCCGTGCGTGGGGTCCTGGCCGCCGTGCGAATCCAGGACGAGCCGGTGGAGCCTCCGCCGCTGGTGTACCGGTGGTACGGGGAGGGTGGGGAGTGAACGGGATTCGTCGAGCTGATCGAGAGGCCGCCCGGTGAACGTGTGGGTCAAACTGGCCCTCTTCTCACTCGTTGCCCTCGTTCCGAGCCTCGCGCTTCGGGAGTTCGCCCGGGCCGCCGCCGCCGAGCGCCTGGGTGACCCGACGCCGAGGCGCTTCGGCCGGCGGACCCTCAATCCGAGGCCACACTTCGACCCGTTCGGCTCAGGGATCCTGCCCGGCCTCCTCCTGATCCTGCTGGCCGCGAAGGTGCAGCTGCCGGTGTTCGCCTACGCCAAGCCGATGCCTCTCAACCCCGGGAACCTGCGGAACCCCCCGCGAGACACGGTGTTGATCTCCCTGGCCGGGCCCCTGGTGAACCTGCTGCTCGCCGTCGCCACTTCCCTCGCGTTCCGGGTGGTCTCGACCGGCGACCTCGGCCTGTTCCTGGTGGCGGCGCTTCGCATCAACGTCGTGCTGTTCGTGTTCAACCTGATGCCCATTCCAGGGCTTGACGGGGCCCGGATCCTGGCGCGGTTCCTCAGCGGGCGGGCCCGGGAGGTCTACACGAACATGGACCAGTACCTCCCCCTGTTCATGCTGGTGATCTTCTTCCTCCTGGGGGCCCCGGTCCTGACCTTCGTCAACGCCCTCGGGAACGCGCTGTGCCGGCCCCTCGCTGACATCACCTGTCTGTAGGTCCGTCCGTTCGGGGCACGCTAGGCTCCGCCCCGGAGTGGCGCAGCTCGGCGCCCGCGGCGAAGGGGGGATTCCGTGCGTGGGTTCATCAAGGAGTTCAAGGCGTTCGCTTTGAAGGGGAGCCTGGTCGAGTTCGCGGTCGCCTTCATCCTGGCTCTGTTCTTCGCCGCGGTGGTCACCTCGCTGGTGAGCGACGTCATCCTCAACTTCATCGCGGCCGCGGTCGGGAAGCCCACGTTCAACTCGCTGTCGTTCAGCGTTGGGAAGGGCGAGATCCTCTACGGGAGGCTCATCACCGCGGTCGTCAACTTCGTGCTGGTGGCGATGGTGCTGTTCCTGCTGGTGCGGGCGTTCAACCGGATGACTGCCCCGCGCGGCGTGGTGCAGGAGCCTCCCGCCATGCGGGAGTGCCCCTTCTGCAAGACGAGCATCCCGGTGGCGGCGACGCGGTGCGCGGCGTGCACCAGCGAGGTGGAGGCCGTCGGCGTCTAGCGGCACTACCGGCTGGCGGCCCGCTTCCGGGGAACTGGCGGTGCTCGGGGCTATGATCCGGCCATCATGACCGACGAACCCCGGGCCGGTGTGGGCGAGTTCGCCGTGGAGCTCCCGGTGTTCACCGGGCCGTTCCGGGTGCTGGCCGAGCTGCTGCTGTCGCACCGGGTCGACGTGTGCGACGTGCCCGTGGCCCGCGTGACCAACGGGTTCCTGGCCCACGCGGCCGAAGCGGGCGCGTGGAGCCTGGAGGAGGCCACGTGGTTCCTGGCCCTGGCCGCGGCGCTGTTGGAGCTGAAGGTGGGGCGGCTCATGCCCCGCCCGGAGGAGCCGACGGAGGAGGACCTCCTGGGCGGCTCGCCGGACCTGGCCTACGCGCGCAGCATCGAGCTCGCGGCGTTCCGGCGCGCCGCCGCGGACCTGGCCCTCCGGCTGGAGGAGGGCTCGCGGTACTTCGCGCGGCAGGCCGGGCCTCCCGCGGAGTTCGCGCACCTGTATCCGGACGTGCTGGACAAGGTGACGCCGGAGGCGCTGGCCCGGACCGCGGCCGCGTTGTTTCGGCCCCCTCCGATGGTGGACCTGTCGCACGTCGCTCCCATCCGCGTCACGATGGCGGACGCCATCCGGGCGGTGGAGGAACGACTGGCGGCGCTCGGCGCCACCCGGTTCCGGGAGCTGGTGGCGGACTGCGAGGAGCGCATCCACGTCGTGGTGCGGTTCCTGGCGCTGCTCGAGCTGTACCGGGATGGAAGGGTCGACCTGTCGCAGGCGGAGACGTTCGGGGAGATCGAGGTGCGATGGTCCGACGGCGGCGGCGCGTGAGGGCAGGACGGCTGCGCGAGAGCGTTGCAGCGCAAAGGTTTCGAGGCAGGAGGGGAGAAGCCGGTGACTGACCGAACCGAGATGGCGAGGGCGCTGGAGGCGTTGCTGTTCGTGGCCGACGAACCGCTGCCGGCCGGGACGCTGTCTCAGGCCGTGGAGGAGGACCGCCGGGTCGTGGAGCAAGCGCTGGAGGAGCTGGCCCGGTCCTACGAGGATCGCGGGGCGGGCCTGGTGGTGCGGCGGGTGGCCGGAGGATGGCAGATGGCCACCCATCCCGACACCGCTCCCCACGTCGAGCAGTTCGTGCTGTCGGGCCGGCACGCCCGTCTGACCAAGGCGTCGCTCGAGACCCTGGCCATCGTCGCGTACAAGCAGCCGGTCACCCGTCACCAGGTCGCGGCCATCCGGGGCGTCAACACCGACGGGGTGCTGCGGGCCCTCGTGGAGCGGGGCTTGCTGGCCGAGGTCGGGCGTGAGGACGGCCCGGGCCGTCCGGTCCTGTACGGCACGACGCCCGAGTTCCTGGAACGGCTGGGCCTGCCCTCGCTGTCGGCGCTGCCGTCGCTGGCCCCGCTGCTGTCGGCCTCGGCCGCCGGCGACGCCGATCGGGACGAAGACCAGGCGGCCTCCTGAGCGATTCCGGCAGGGATCCGGTGTCGATCGAGGACCGGGAATCCGGGGGCGGGCGGGGGTCTGGGCGACCGGCGAAGTCAGGAGTTGACGCCCCCGGAGATGGTGGCGAGTCGGGCTCTCGGGTCGAGCGGCTCCAGCGGGCCCTGGCCCGGGCCGGCGTCGCTTCCCGGCGGGCCTCGGAGGAGCTCATCCGCGACGGCCGGGTCACGGTGAACGGGCGCGTGGCCACGCTCGGCGATCGCGTCGATCCCACGGCCGATCGGGTGGAGGTCGACGGGGGACGGGTGCCGCTCGACCCGGCCCTGCGGTACTACGCCCTGCACAAGCCGGCCGGCGTCGTCAGCACGGTCCGTGATCCGCGAGGCCGGCCCGACCTCTCGGCGTTCCTTCCTTCCGACCAGCCTGGCGTGGTCCCGGTCGGGCGCCTCGACCGCGAGACCGAGGGCCTCCTGCTGCTGACGAACGACGGTGAGCTCGCCAACCGCCTCATGCACCCACGCTACGGGGTGGAGAAGGAGTACCTGGCGGAGGTGGAGGGGTCGCCGACGCAGCGCCACGTGGCCCGCTTGATGCGAGGGGTGGAGCTGGACGACGGGCCGGCTCGAGCGCTCTCGGCGCGGATTCCCGGGCGGGCCGCGGGTCGCGGCGCCGTACGCGTGGTGATGGGGGAGGGGCGCAAGCGCGAGGTCCGCCGGCTGCTCGCCGCGGTCGGCCTGCCGGTCCGCCGGCTGGTTCGGATGCGGGTGGGCCCGATCCGGCTGGATCGGCTGCCGCCGGGCCAGGTCCGGGAGCTCGAATCGGAGGAAGTCGGGGAGCTGTTTCGGGCCGCGGGGCTTTGAGCTCGGACAGCATCTGAGCTCGGGCGGCGGCTGGTGCGGCGGTGGGGAAAGCGAACGACGCGGTAGCCTGAACCGCCATGAGCTGGACGAGTTCCGTTCCGAAGAGGGTCCCCAGGTGGAGGCCGGAGTCGACGCGATGACGGTTCGCGCGGCGCGGGGGGCCATCACGGTCGACCAGGACGGCCGGGAGGCGGTGCTGTCGGCCACCGAGCGACTCCTCGCGGAGATGCTGGAGCGGAACGGGCTCGGCGCCGCCGACATCATCAGCATCGTCTTCACGGCGACCGACGACGTCCGCTCGACGTTCCCGGCGGAGGCGGCCCGGCGGATGGGGTTGCGCTCCGTCCCGCTGCTGTGCGCCCGGGAGCTGGCCGTCGACGGCTCCCTCCCCGGCTGTATCCGGGTCCTCATGCACTTCCACACGGACCGAGCGCCCGAGGACGTCGCGCACGTCTACCTGGAGGGCGCCCGGTCGCTCCGCGATGACCTCGGCTGAACCTCCCGGAAACGGTTCGCCCGACCTCGGAGGCCACGGGACAGCGCCGGCGTTGGAAGGGCCGATCGGCGTGGTCGGGACCGGCCTCATCGGCACCTCGATCGCCCTGGCCGCCATTCGGCTGGGCCACCCGGTTCTGGGGTACGACGTGGACGCCGCAGTGCTGGACAAGGCGGCGGCCCGGGCGGGCCTCCAGCCGGCGTCGAGTGCCGAAGCGTGCGCACGGGACGCGTCGATCGTCTTCGTGTGCACGCCGGTTCCCTCGATCCCTCAGGTCGTGGTCGAGTGTCTTTCCGCCAACGCTCGAGCCCTGGTCACAGACGCCGGGAGCGTGAAGTCTCAAGTGGTAGTCGACGTTGAGGCTCGAGCCGGAGGGGAGATGGCGGCTCGCTTCGTGGCCGGACACCCCATGGCGGGGTCGGAACGGTCCGGCCCTGAGCACGCTTCCGCGGCCATCTTCGACGGCGCCACCTGGATCCTGACCCCTCGCGACGCCCGCAGCTCGCACGTCCTCCGGCTGTCCGAGTGGATTCGGGCCACCGGTGCCCGACCCATGATCATGGACGCGGACCGCCACGACCGCCTGGTGGCGGTGGTGAGCCATCTCCCCCAGGTGGTCTCGTCGGCCCTCATGGCGCTGGCGGCCCGGGAGCACGCCCTCGATCCCGACCTGCTCGACCTGTCGGCCGGCGGGTTCCGCGACCTCACTCGGCTGGCCTCCTCGAGCCCCGGATTGTGGACCGACATCCTCCGCGCCAACCGGCAAGCCGTGGTCCCGGCCCTGACCAGGTTCGTCGAAGCCGTCGACGAGGTCCGCACGGCGTTGGAGGCCGACGATGCCGAGTCGGTGGAAGCTGTCCTGTCCGAGGGACGGCGGGCCAGACAGTCCCTCAGCGCGAAGCCCCAGGTTTGGGCCGGGGTGGCGGTCCTCCAGGTGGCCATCCCCGACCGGCCCGGAGCACTGGCCACCCTGACGGGAGCCCTGGCCCGTGGCGACGTCAACATCGAGGACCTCCAGATCGTGCACTCGGTCGAGGGCGGCCGGGGGACGGCGCACCTCACCGTCGCGGCGGAGCGGGCCGAGCAGGCGGCCGAAGCGCTCTCCTCCGAAGGCTTCGAGCCGGTACGGCTGGCATGAGGGCGGCGCGGGCGGTCATCCGGCCCGGTCGCAGGGTTTCGGGCTCGACTCGGGTTCCGGGCGACAAGTCCATCGCCCACCGATGGCTGTTGCTCGCAGCGACCGCCACGGGCCGCAGCGCACTGCGCGGCCTTCCCCCGTCTCTGGACGTCCGATCGACCGGGAAAGCGGTGCTGACCCTCTCCCAAAGGTCTCAGGTAGAGCTTCAGCGTTGGATTCACATGAAACATTTGTCCAGTTCAGGGGAGGTCGAGGGTTCGCTCCAGTCGAGCGTTGGACTCGCGGTCGGCATCGACGGCGAGGGGCGGGTCGGCCTGAGGCAACCTCAGGACGAGATCGACTGCGGGAACTCCGGTACCTCGATGCGCTTGGTGGCCGGAATCGCCGCGGCGTGCCCATTTCGGTCCGTCCTGACGGGGGACGCCGGCCTCTCGGCACGGCCCATGGAACGCGTGGCGGAGCCGCTTCGGCGGATGGGTGCACAGGTGCTAACGACCAGGGGCCGGCCGCCGGTGACCGTGCTCGGGGGAAGCCTGACCGGGGTCCGGTACGCTCTGCCCGTCCCGAGCGCCCAGGTCAAGGGTGCGATCCTGCTGGCCGGGCTGGCCGCTGAGGGGGAGACCACCGTGCTGGAGACCGCCCAGACCCGCGACCACACCGAACGGGCGCTGGAGTTCCTGGGGGCACCGGTCACCCGAGATGATGCCGGCGGGGTCACGGTCCGGGCGTTCCAGCACGAGGCGTTCGCCAGCACGGTGCCGGGGGACCTCAGCGCGGCCGCGTTCCTGGCGGGCGCCGCGGTGCTCACCGGAGGACGGTTCGTCGTGGACGGCGTGGGCCTCAACCCCACCCGGACCGGCTTCCTGGACGTCCTTCGCCGGATGGGCGCTCATGTGGACGATCGCATCGCAGGGACCGAGGTCGGGGAGCCCGTGGGGGAGATCGACGTTGCGGGGGAGGGCGGCCTGCGCGGCGTGGTGGTCGAGGCCGCGGAACTCGCGGGCGTCATCGACGAGGTCCCGTTGATCTCATTGCTGGCTGTCCACGCCGAGGGCGAGTCCCGGTTCGAAGGGGCGGCGGAGCTCCGGGTGAAGGAGAGCGACCGCCTCCACGGCGTCGCCGAGGGCATCCGGGAGCTGGGCGGGGAGGCCGAGGTCCAGGGCGACGCCCTTGTGGTAGCCGGAGGCGGCCTGGCGGGGGGGACGACGGACGCCCGCCAGGACCATCGCCTGGCCATGGCATTCGCGGTGGGAGCACTGGCCGCCCGCGCTCCCTGCACCGTCACCGGCATGGAGTGGGCAGAGGTGTCGTTCCCGGGGTTCGTCGAGGCGCTCGTGGGGCTGGGGGCGGACCTGGAGATTGCCTCGTGACCGAGCCCGACGACCAGACGAACTCCGCGAGCGAAGCGACCCCCACGGGCGACGCCTGCGCCGCGGGGCTGGTCATCGCCATCGACGGTCCCGCCGGCGCCGGGAAGAGCACGCTGGCCCGCCGACTGGCCACCGCCCTCCGACTGCCCTATCTCAACACGGGTTCGATGTACCGTGCCCTCACCCGCCGAGCCCTGGACCGGGGAGTCGATCCCACCGACGCCCGGGCCCTGGCGGCGCTCGCGGCGACGATGAGGTTCGACCTCGACTCGAGCCTCATGCCACCCCAGCTGCGCATCGACGGCCAGGTCCCCGGGCACGAGCTTACGGACCTCGATGTGGATAAGACGGTTTCCTCGGTCTCCCGTCACCCCGAGGTCCGGCGGATCATGGTGGTCGAGCAGCGGCGCCTGGGAGCCCCTGGAGCTGTGGTGGAGGGTCGGGACATCGGCACGGTGGTGTTCCATGATGCCCCCGTGAAGATCTTCCTCGACGCCTCGGAAACAGAACGGGCCGGCCGCCGGACCATCGAGCGGGGCGGCGAGGCCGGCATCGCGGCCGGGATGGCCCGCCGGGACGCCCTCGATTCCAAGGTGAACCCGCTCGTTCCGGCCCCCGACGCCGTGCACATCGACACCACCGACCGCCAGCCCGACGAGGTCTTCCGTGAGGCGATGGCCCTGGTGCGGCGCCGCCTCGGGGGCGAGCCATGACCCCCCCGAGCGCCGCCGGCGACGTCCGGCCGGGCAGCCTGCCTCGAGTCGCCGTCGTGGGCCGCCAGAACGTGGGGAAGTCCACGCTCGTGAACCGCCTGTTCGGCCGCCGGCAGGTCATCGCCCACGAGCAGCCGGGTGTGACCCGCGACCGGGTGGAGATCCCGGTGGAGTGGCGCGGGCGGACCTTCCTGGTGGTCGACACCGGCGGCCACGTCAGCCGGGCGGGCGGCGTCGAAGCCCTGGCCTCGGCCCAGGCCGCTCGGGCCGCCGAGACCGCCGACCTGGTCCTGCTGGTGACGGACGCTCAGACTGGGATCCAGGAAGAGGACGCGGCCCTGGCTCGGCGGCTGCGACGGTCCCGGGTCCCCGTGCTGGCCGTGGTGAACAAGGTGGACACCGATCTCCAGGAACCGGACGCCGCCGCGTTCCACGGGCTGGGGCTGGGCGAGCCGATCGCGGTGTCGGCGCTGCACGGGAGAGGTTCCGGTGAGCTCCTCGACACCCTGCTCAGCCTCCTCCCCAACGTCGAGTCTCAACCTGAAGTCGAGACTGAGCCGAGGTTCGCCCTGGTGGGGAGGCCGAACGTCGGCAAGTCGTCACTCTTCAACCGGCTGGTGGAGGAGGACCGGTCAGTCGTCTACGAGGAGGCGGGGACCACCCGCGACGCCGTCGACGCCGTGGTGACGTGGCCGTCCGGAGCAGTGCGGTTCGTCGACACCGCCGGGCTCCGAAGGGCCGGCCGGATGCAGGGCGTGGAGTACTACGGCCTGGTCCGGGCGGCCCAGGCCATCGACCGGTCGCACGTCGCCCTGCTGGTGCTCGACGCCTCGGAGGGGCTGACCGGCGACGACAAGCACGTCGCAGCCCGGGTCAGCGAGTCGGGGCGAGGGTTGGTGGTCGCCGCGAACAAGTGGGACCTGGTCCCATCGGGAGAACGTTCGGCGCTGCTCGAGGACCTGGCGGAGGAGCTGGCACCGTTCCATCGCCCGCCACTCGTCCGCACGTCCGCGCTCTCCGGCCTGGGCGTCCGGCGACTGCCGGCGGTGCTGCTGGAGCAGCACGCACGGTGGTCCCGCCGCGTGCCGACGGCGGAGGTGAACCGGGTGCTCCAGGAAGCGCAGGGCGAGCGGCCGCCGCCCCGGGGCACCCCCCGGTTCCGCTACGGGACGCAGACCTCGGCGAGCCCGCCCACGTTCGTGTTGTTCGGCGCGCGGGCTCCCGAGCCGAGCTACCGCCGGTTCCTGGAGAACCGCTTCCGCCGGGTCTTCGAGCTGGACGGGATCCCCATCCGGCTGAAGTTCCGGGCCAAGCGGAAGACGCGCGGTCGCTGACCTCGACCTTGCCGCCGCCCGCCCGGGGGCCGGTGTGGCGGGGGCGGACGTGTCGGGGGCATGCGTGCCGGTCGCCGATACAATCAGGGGTGCCGGGCCGTGGCGCAGCTTGGTTAGCGCGCTTGACTGGGGGTCAAGAGGTCGGGAGTTCAAATCTCCCCGGCCCGACAGATACGGTTCCACGCCGGCTCATGGCGCGTTCACGCCGCCTCGAAGAAGCGGATGGGCGTCGCGTCAGCGGGGCTGGAACAGCTCGATGGCGTTCCCGGAGGGATCCTCCACCAGGATCTGAGATCCGCCCGGGCCTTTGACGATGTCGTTTCGGAACCGGAGCCCCGCCGCGCGGAGCCGTTCCACCTCCGCCGCCAGGTCGTCCACGACGAGCAGGATGCGGTTCCATCCCCCCGGCTCGGGCTCCCGGCCGTCGGGCATGGGACGGCCCGCCGAGCTGGTCCTTCCGCTCAGCAACAGCCGCAGCGGTCCCCGAACCACGTCGGCGAAGGCGGGCGCGGCACTCGATTGCAGCGTGAACCCGAAGTGCGTGGTGTAGAAGGCGACCGACTCCTCGACGTCGTGGACCATGTACCGCACGTTGGCGGCGGCCTCAGCCATGCTCACCTCCCACGAGACAGCGAATCGGTGAAGCCGCGAAACCCGCGACCGCCACCCGATCCGGACCATCAACACTAAACCTCAGGTTGACTGCATGGGGCGGTAGGCCTACGGTCGGGCCGGCTCGGATAGATGAGCCGATCCGTCGTCCAGGGAAGGAGGGGCCGTATGGATTCGTCGCACACTGCCCGTTGGCGCGGGCTGCGCCTGGTGGTACCACTGGCGCTGGCCGTGGGCCTGGTTGCGTTTCTGATCGTCCCGAACGCACTGGGGAGGACCGGGGCACAGGGGACGCCCCCGCACAAGATCACCTTCCACCTCTTCGCCAACCCGCAGTTCCTGGGTTGCGCGCAGGAGGAGAAGCAGACGGCCAGCGCGACGGTGACGGTGATCCGCGGCAAGCAGACCGCCCGCCTCACGCTGCACCTGAAGGGCTTCCAGGAGGACCAGGGATTCGACCTGTTCACCGTCCAGAACAGCCCGCAGCTCGCCGACGGCACCCCGGACCCGAACTTCAAGAACTTCGGCCTGGCCTGGTATCAGGCCGACATCGACATCAGCAGCAAGCACGCGGCCACGGTCAAGGTCCGGACGATCCTGTTGGACGAGGTCTTCGGGTTCGATCCGGACGCGAACCTCGCGCCCACCAACACCTTCCACGTCGGGATCTGGTTCGACGACCCCGCGGAGGCCGCGCCGTGCGGGTTCACGGGGCCGCCCACACCGTTCAACGGATCGCACGACGCCGGCCCGGTCGCCTTCATCAGCCGGCCGGACGCCACCACCGGGCTGGGGCCGCTCTGCACCAAGCCCGACACCACCACGACCCCGCCGAGCTGCAAGGCCTGACCGCTCGGCACCACGCAGAGTGAGGGCGGGCCCGGGCGCGACGCGCCGTCCGGGCCCGCTCCCGGTCCATCGAACCGCGTCCGGGGACCGCGTCCGGGGACCACGGCCGGTGATACGGTGCGCGCCGTGGCGACGGAGACCTCCCGTCGAGTCCTGACCATCCCGAACGGCATCTCGTTCGCGCGCATCCTGCTGATCCCGGTGTTCGTGGCGCTGTTGCTGCATCACGGCACCGAGACGGCCGGGTTGCTGCTGCTGGGCGGGGTGGTGTCGACGGACTGGGTGGACGGGGTCATCGCCCGCCGGACCGGCCAGGTCTCGGAGCTCGGCAAGCTCCTCGACCCCATCGCGGACCGCCTGGCCATCGCGGCGGCCCTGATCACCCTGGTGGTCCGCGACGCCTTCCCGCTGTGGGCGGCCCTGCTGATCCTGGTCCGCGACTTCCTGATCCTGGTGGCCGGGCTGTTCCTGCTGTCCCGGGGCGGCCGGATCGACGTGCGGTTCCTGGGGAAGGTGGCCACGTTCTCGCTGATGTTCGGGGTGCCGCTGGTGGCGTGGGGGAACTTCGGGCTGGCCCTCGGCCACGCGGCGCGCGCGCTGGGCTGGATCGCGTACTCCGTGGGGATCGTGGAGTACTACGTGGCGGCCGGGATGTACGCGTTCGACCTGCGGGATGCCCTTCGGGGGCCGTCCACAGAACAAGCAGCGAGCGAGCCAGCCAGCGGGCCGGAACCAGCCCCCCGCTATGATGAACGCCGATGAAGGCCGTGGTCATGGCCGGGGGCCAGGGCACCCGCCTGCGACCCCTGACCAGCAACCAGCCCAAGCCCATGCTGCCCATCCTGGGCGAGCCGATGATGCAGCACATCCTCCGGCTCCTCCGGCGCCATGGTTTCACGGACGTCGTGGTGACGGTGCAGTTCCTAGCCAGCGTCATCCGGAACTTCTTCGGCGACGGCTCCGACCTCGACCTCTCGCTCTCCTACGCCACCGAGGAGGAGCCCCTCGGCACCGCCGGGAGCGTGAAGAACGCGGAGTCCGAGCTCTCCGAGGAGACCTTCCTGGTGATCTCGGGCGACGCCGTCACCGACATCGACCTGCAAGAGGCCGTGCGGTTCCACAAGGAGAAGGGCGCCGCCGTCACCGTCACCCTGAAGCGGGTGGCCAACCCGCTCGAGTTCGGCATCGTGATCACCGACGACGAGGGCCGCATCGAGCGGTTCCTGGAGAAGCCGGGCTGGGGTGAGGTCTTCAGCGACCAGATCAACACCGGCATCTACGTGATCGAACCGGAGGTGCTCGGCTACATCCCGTCGGGGGAGGAGTTCGACTTCGCCCACGACCTGTTCCCCCTCCTGCTGGAGAAGGGCCTCCCCATGTACGGGCACGTCGCGGACGGCGAGTGGACCGACGTGGGAACCCTCGAGACGTACATGAGCGTTCAGCGAGACATCCTGGACGGCAAGATCGACCTCGACTTGAGGGCGTTCGGCATGGAGGGTGGAGTGTGGCTGGGGACCGACGCCGAGATCGAGCCTGGGGCGAAGGTGGCCGGTCCGGTCTACATCGGGCCGAACTCCAGGGTGGAAGCGGGCGCCGAGCTGCGCGAATACACGGTGCTGGGCGCCAACGTGGTGGTGAAGGCGGGGGCGTTTCTGCATCGCGCGGTGGTCCACGACAACGCCTACGTCGGACCGTCGGTCACCCTCCGGGGATGCGTGATCGGCAAGAACACCGACGTGGCCCACGGGGCCAGGGTGGACGAGGGGGCCGTGGTGGCGGACGAGTGCCGGATCGGGGAGGGGGCCGTCCTCAACCCTCGAGTGAAGGTCTACCCCTTCAAGACGGTGGACCCCGGCGTGCTGGTCTCCCAGAGCGTCATCTGGGAGTCGAGGGTCAGCCGGGGCCTGTTCGGGGACCGAGGCGTCGCGGGCCTGGTCAACATCGACATCACCCCGGAGATGGCCGTCCGGCTGGCGATGGCGTTCGCCAGCTCGCTGCCCAAGCGAAGCGTCATCGTGGCGTCCCGGGACGTCACCCGGACCGCGCGGATCATCAAGCGGGTCATGGTGGCCGGCGCGAACGCGGCGGGCGTCCACGTGCACGACCTCGAGCTCGTCCCGACCCCGGTCGCGCGGTTCTACGCCCGGTCGGCCCGCGCCAACGCCGGGGTCTCCGTCCGTACGGCGGAAGGGGACCCGGCTTCGGTCCAGATCCAGTTCTTCGACGGACGTGGAGTGAACGTGGACGCTTCCGTCGAACGCAAGGTCGAGCGGATCTTCTACCGGGACGACCTCCGGCGGGTGTTCCACCACGAGATCGGTGAGCTCGCCTTCCCCGCCCGGGGCCGCGAGTACTACCTGCGGGAGATGCTGAACTCGGTGGACATGAAGGTGGTGCGCTCCCGGCGCCCCAAGCTCGTGGTCGACTACGGCTTCGGAGCGACCACGTTCACCGGCCCGACGGTCCTGGGGGAGCTCGGCGCGGAGGTCCTGGCGGCGAACGCCGTCCTGGACGAGGAGCGCGCCATTCCCACGGAGGAGCAGGTCGAAGGCCACCTCCAGCAGCTCCAGCGCCTGGTCACCTCCAGCGGCGCGGACCTGGGAGCCCTGTTCGACTCCGCCGGCGAGCGGGTCCGCCTGATCGACGAGACGGGCCGTCTCCTTTCCCAGGGAGAGGCGCTGCTCGCCTTCGTGTGGCTGGTGGCACAGACCACGGCGTTCCCCCGCATCGCGGTCCCCGTCGTGACGTCCCGCGCCGTCGAGGACATCGTGCGGGAGAGCGGCGGGGGAGTCGTGTGGACTCCGATCTCCGCGTCCGCCCTGATGGCGGCGGCGGAGGAGCGCGACGTCATGTTCGCCGGCGCCGACGGGGGCGGCTATATCTTCCCCGACTTCCTGGCCGCGTACGACGGCGTGTTCAGCCTGGCCAAGCTGCTGGAGCTGCTGGCCCGGACCCAGTGGTCCCTCTCGGCGGTGGTGGACCGCCTCCCCCAGACGCACGTGGTCCGGCGGGAGGTCGACATCCCCTGGGAGGCCAAGGGAACGGTCATGCGCCGGCTGCTGGAGCGGGCCGGGCCCGACGACGTGACGATCGACGGGCTGAAGACGTACCGGGGGAGGGACTGGGTCGCCGTGGCCCCCCACCCCGAGGAACCCGTGGTCCGGGTGTGGGCCGAGGCGGACTCGAGGGAGGAAGCCGAGGCCCTGGCCCAGGAATACGCGACGCTGGTGGAAGAGCTGAAGGGCTGAGCCCGGGAGGTCGATGTGGAGTTTCCAGAGGACCTGAGATACACGAAGGAGCACGAATGGGCCCGGGCGGAGGGCGACGGGCGCATCCGGGTCGGCATCACCGACTACGCCCAGGACGCCCTGGGCGACGTGGTGTACGTCGACATCCCCGAGCCGGGCACGGAGGTCCAGGGCGGGGCTCCGTTCGGAGAGGTGGAGTCCACGAAATCGGTCTCCGACGTGTACAGCCCGCTGACCGGCACGGTCATCGAAGCCAACGGCGCGCTCGAGGACCGGCCCGAGCTGGTGAACCAGGACCCCTACGGCGACGGCTGGATGATCGCGATCGAGGCGGCCGATCCGTCGGCGCTGGACGCCCTCATGGACGCCGCCGCCTACCGCTCCTACGTCGACGAGGTCCAGGCGGGCGGCTAGAGCCCTCGACCTCACGTTCGCTCCAGCTGTCCCGCTACTCGACAGTGGCGCGCGCTTCCACTGGAGCTGAGGGTCGATCCTGCCTGGAGCATTGACCAAGCCTGCACTCTCGGTATAGAGTTACGCCTCCCTCGCAAGCCTCAACCTTCGAGGAAGCCTCCATGCCGGAGGAGGATGAGGTTGTACTGCACGAACTGTGGACATCGAAACCCGGACGACGCGCGATTCTGCGCTCAGTGCGGGCGTGCACTTCAGGAGGAGACCACGGTCACGTTCAGCCCCATCGAGGTGGAGGAGGAGACCGGCGAGGACGTGGTTCTCCCTCTGGATGAGCTCACCAAGGAGCAGGCCCTCCTCGTGGTGAAGCGTGGCCCCAACGCCGGGTCGAACTTCCTCATCGACAAGGACGTCACCACAGCCGGGAGGCATCCCGAGAGCGACATCTTCCTGGACGACGTGACGGTGTCCCGCCGCCACGCGGAGATCCGCCGCCGGGGCGACCGCTTCTTCGTCCGGGACCTCGGCAGCCTGAACGGGACGTACGTCAACCGGGAGCGGGTGGACGAGACCGAGCTCGCATCGGGCGACGAGTTGCAGATCGGGAAGTTCAAGCTCGTGTTCTTCGCGGGGGAGTGATGGCAATGGCCGTGCGCAGCTACCTGTCGATCGGTGAGGTCCTGATCTCGCTGAAGACGGAGTTCCCCGACATCACGATCTCCAAGATCAGGTTCCTGGAGGGGGAGGGCCTGATCGAGCCGGAGCGGACCGCGTCCGGGTACCGCAAGTTCTACGACGGGGATGTGGACCGGCTCCGGCAGATCCTGAAGCTTCAGCGGGACGAGTACCTCCCGCTGAAGGTGATCAAGGAGCGGCTGGCCCGGCAGGAGGACGGATCGGAGCCGGTGGAGCCCGTGGACCAGGCGGCCGCCGACGAGGAGCTGGTGGAGCCGCCCACCGGCCTCCAGATGTCGGAGGACGAGATGAGCGCGGCCACCGGCGTGGACCGGGAGCGCATCCAGGAGCTGGAGAAGTTCGGGATCCTGTGCACCCACGGCCTGGACGGGAACCGCTACTACGACGGTGACGACTACATCGTGCTGTCGATCGTGAAGGACCTGTTCAAGTACGGGGTCGAACCTCGCCACCTCACCATGTACCGGCACTTCGCCGAGCGGGAGGCCAGCCTGTTCGAGGCCATCGTCCTGCCGATGCTCCGGCAGCGGAACCCGGACGCCCGCCGGGCCGCCACCGATTCCCTGGCCGAGCTGGCCCGGCTGTCGCGGAAGCTCAAGCAGGCCTTCCTCCGCAGCAACCTCCGCCAGTACATCCAGGCGCCGTAGCCACCCCCGGGCGCCGTCACCTCCAGCGATCCGGTGCGAAGGGGAAGCAGAAGGTTCCTCGTCTCCGTCGCTTCGGTGCTAATCCCACTAGTGCCGGCCGGGATCGCCACCATGGCCCTGGCCATCACGCCGCCCCCGCCCACCCCGGTCCCGGTCCTCTGCGCCCCGCCGTCCCCGCCCCCACCCTCCGCTTCTCCATCCGGGACGCCGAGCGGTACACCCTCCGGGACGTCCACCAGCCCGGCCCCGCCGCCCTCGACCGCCCCCGCTCCCGCCCCGGCAACCAGCATCTGCTCGTCCCCGTCACCGTTTCCCACCGAGCTGGTCACCCCGACGCCGTCGCTGGAGCCGCCGGCGATCCAGGCCCGGGCCGCGATCCTGGAGGACCTCGACACCGGCGAGGTCCTCCTCTCCTTCCAACCGGACGACCGCCGCCCGGTGGCCAGCCTGACCAAGCTGATGACGGCGCTGCTGGTGCTGCGCCGGGTCCAGCCGAGCGACGTGGTCACCGTGGGTCCGGAAGCCGCGGCGCAGGGCGCGCAGATCCTGGGCGTCTCCGAGCTGGGCCTGAAGCTGGGGGAGCGCCTCTCCGTCGCGCAGCTGCTGTACGCGCTGCTGCTCCAGTCGGCGAACGACGCGGCCGTGGCGCTGGCCGATCACGTCTCCGGATCCGTCGACGCGTTCGTCGCCGACATGGCCACCGAAGCGGCCCGGCTGGGGCTGCACCGGACCCACTTCCTGTCCCCGAACGGCCTGGACGACCGCGGATACACCACGGCCCGCGACCTCGCGGCGATCAGCCGGCTGGACTTCGGGATCCCGCTGTTCGCGAAGGTCGCGAAGTCGAAGTTCCACGACGTGCCCTCGTCCTCGGGTCCCACCCGGCACATCCAGAACCGCAACGTCCTGCTGTGGCTGTATCCCGGAGCGATCGGCGGCAAGACCGGGTACACGTCGGCGGCCGGGTACTGCCTGATGGCGGCGGCCAGGCGGCACGGCCGGGGCGTCCTCGTGGTGGTGCTGGGGGAGCCCAGCACGTACGACTCCTTCGACGACGGAGCGGCCCTCCTCGACTACGGGTTCCATGCCTTCACCGAGAAGACCCTGGTGAAGGAGGGAAAGAGCCTTCGCCCCGTACCCCTGGGGACCGAGCGGATCCCCGTGGCGGCCGGCGCGGGGCTGCGGCGCCTGGTCCGCACGGAACAGGTCGACCGGATCGTCCGCGAGGTCGCCCTGACGTCCGGCCTGTCCGGGCCGGTGGCCGTGGGCAGCCGGATCGGGACGGTCACCTTCTCCGCCGGCGGCACCGTGATGGGGACCGTCCCGCTGGTGGTGGCGGGATCGCCCCAGCCCGGTGCGGGCCTCCCCAGCGCCGACCCGTGGTGGCGCCGGGGGCTGGCGTCCATCGGCCACTTCACCGTCCACGCGGTGGCATCGCTGTTCGGCTGAGCCCGCCGCCGCCCTCGGCTGGCCGTGCTCGGACCGTATGCGTGCGAGCGCCGGGTAGAATCCGGCGAATGTCTGAGGTGGCGACGGTCCTGTTCCCGGGGTCTGTGATCCGCCGCCGGGTCCAGGAGCTCGGCCGTGAGCTCACCCGGGACTACGAGGGCCGCTCGCCGGTCTTCATCTCGGTGCTGAAGGGCGGCGCCGTCTTCCTGGCGGACCTGTTCCGCGAGGTCCCGCTGCCGGTCCGCGTCGACTTCATGTCGGTGTCCTCGTACGGCGGGGCGTCCGAGTCCTCCGGGGTGGTCCGGATCGTCAAGGACCTGGACCAGGACGTCGGGGGAGAGGACGTCGTGGTGGTGGAGGACATCATCGACACGGGCCTCACGCTCTCCTACCTGCTGAGCGCGCTCCGGGAGCGGGCACCCCGCTCCATCGAGGTCTGCACGCTGCTCGACCGGTCGGCCCGCCGGATCCCTCGGCTCGACCTCCGCTACGTGGGGTTCGACTGTCCGGACCGCTTCGTGGTCGGCTACGGGCTGGACTTCCAGGAACGCTACCGGAACCTCTCCGACATCCTGGCGGTCGATGACATGGCGGCCCTGGGGGCCGACCCCGACCTGCTGGTGCCGTACCTCGACGCGGAGCCGCCCCGGATGGCCGGCGTCGGCGGATGAGGTGGCCGGCCCGGCGCGGGGGGCGGCACCTTCGGTTGCCGGACCTGGGGTGACTCACTAGATTGGGACGACGGCGATGGATATCGAGATGAACCTGGTTGGCGTCCGGGTCGAGCTCCCCACCAACCAGCCCATCGTGCTCCTGAAGGAGAGGGAGGGCGAGCGGTTCCTCCCCATCTGGATCGGTGCGATGGAGGCCACCGCCATCGCGTTCGCGCTCCAGGGCATCGTCACCGCCCGGCCCATGACCCACGACCTCCTGAAGAACGTCCTCGAGGAGCTCGCCGTCGCCGTGGAACGGATCGTCATCACCGAGCTGAAGGACGGGACGTTCTACGCGGTGATCAACATGCACCTGAACGGGAAGGCCTTCGAGGTCTCCTCCCGGCCCTCCGACGCCATCGCCCTGGCCGTCCGGGTCAACGTGCCCATCTTCGCCAACGAGGAGGTCCTGACCGAGGCTTCCATCGTCATCCGAGACGACGAGGACCAGGAGGTCGAGAAGTTCCGGGAGTTCCTGGAGAACGTGAACCCGGAGGACTTCGCGTAGGGCGGGGGGAGCGGGCGCATCCGCAAGGCAAGCGGCCGGACATCGTTGACATCGCAGGTAGGGGCAACTACGCTCCCTACGCCCGCGTAATTACGGAGCTGTGATGGTCGAAGAGCAGGGATATCGCGTCCCCGAGGTCTGCCGGATCGCCGGGATCAGCTACCGGCAGCTGGACTACTGGGCGCGTACGGGTCTGGTCCGCCCGACCATCCGCGACGCGGGCGGGTCCGGGACGCAGCGTCTGTACTCGTTCCAGGACCTCCTCCAGCTCAAGGTGGTGAAGAACCTCCTCGACGCCGGGGTCGCCCTCCAGCAGATCCGCAAGGCCATCGAGTACCTCCGCGAGGCCAAGCAACCTCTCCACGGCGTCACCCTGATGTCCGACGGGCACCGTATATACACACCGGAGTCACCGGAAGCGGTGATCGACCTCCTGTCCAAGGGGCAGGGGGTGTTCGCGATCGCCGTGGACAAGGTCCAGACGGACCTGGAAGGGTCACTGGCACGAAGCAGAAAGCCGATCCGGCGGGTCGCTCGCGCGACGGAAGCGGGAGCGTAGCCGCGAAATCGAAGGCCGGCCGCGGGGCCGGCCTGAAGAGTGACACGGTCAGCTTCGCCCACGCCAGCGAGCGCCAGTTCGCCAAGCTGCTGGACTTCTACCGGATCGAGTGGGAGTACGAGCCGACCTCCTTCGACCTGGATTGGGACGCGGACGGCAACGTCATCCAGCGGTTCACCCCGGACTTCTACCTCCCGCAGTACGACCTGTACATCGAGATCACCACGCTGAACCAGAAGCTGGTGACGAAGAAGAACCGGAAGATCCGCCGCCTCCACGAGCTCTATCCCGAGGTGAGCTGCAAGATCTTCTACCAGCGGGACTACCTGTCGCTGGTGCGCAAGTACGGGCTGGAGGACCTGGCCGGCTGAAGGCCCGTCGGGCGGTGGGCCCCGCAGCAGTTGCTCCGCGGGGGAGGGCACGGTCCGGATTTCGGACGCCATCTCGTAGACTTCCGCCCGATGAGGTTCGCGCCGCACACCGACGGTGACATCCGGGAGATGCTCGAAGCCTGCGGGCTGGAATCGCTGGACGGCCTGTTCGACCAGATCCCGGCCTCGGTGCGCCTCGACGGCACGCTGGACATCCCCGACGGCGTCTCCGAGATGGAGATCCTGGCGGACCTGCGGAAGCTCGCCTCGCGGAACCTCCACGCCGACCAGCTGGTGTGCTTCGCGGGCGCGGGCGCCTACGACCACTATGTGCCCTCGGTGGTGTGGTCCCTGGCCGGGCGATCGGAGCTGTACACCTCCTACACGCCGTACCAGCCGGAGCTGTCGCAGGGCGTGCTCCAGGCCCTGTTCGAGTACCAGTCGATGATCTGCGAGCTCACGGCGCTCGAGGTGTCCAACGCCTCGTTGTACGACGGGCCCACGTCGCTGGTGGAGGCCGTGCACATGGCCCGGTCCGCCACCGGGCGGCCGCGCGTGCTGGTCTCGGGCGCCGTCGACCCCCGGTACGTCCGGGTCCTCGAGACCTACGGCAGGGGAGCGGGGTATTCGCCCGAGGTGTTCCCCGTGGAGAGCGGCCGGGGCGGGCGCCCGGAGCTCGGGGACGACGTCGCCGCGGTGGTCGTCCAGCACCCGAACCACTACGGCATCCTGGAGCCGGCCCGCGAGCTCTTCGCGGCGGCCCGCGAAGCCGGAGCCCGGGCCATCCAGGTCTTCGATCCGCTGTCGCTCGGGGTGCTGGCGCCGCCGGGCGAGCTGGGGGCCGACGTGGCCGTGGCCGAGGGCCAGGTACTGGGGAACAACTTGAACTACGGCGGGCCGTATCTCGGGGTGATCGCCGCGCGGATGCAGGACGTCCGCAGGATGCCCGGCCGGATCGTCGGCGAGACCGTCGACGTGGACGGCACCACCGGCTACGTCCTGACCCTCCAGGCCCGCGAGCAGCACATCCGCCGGGAGAAGGCGACGTCGAACATCTGCACGAACCAGACCCTCATGGCGGTGGCGGCCACGGTGTACCTGGCCTGGCTGGGGCCGGAGGGACTGCGGGAGCTGGGGCGGCTGTGCGCCTCGAAGGCGGCCTACGCGGCGGAGCGGCTCACCGAGATCGACGGCGTCGAGCTCCTCCACCCCGGGCAGCCCTTCTTCAAGGAGTTCGCGGTCCGGCTGCCACGACCGGCGGCCGGGGTCGTGGAGGCACTGGTGGAAGAGGGTTACCTGGCCGGCGTCCCGCTGGAGGACGCGGATGGCCATTCCCTGCTCGTCGCCGTCACCGAACGCCGGACCCGCGACGAGATCGACGGCCTGGCCGACGCCCTCCGGAAGGCGCTGACGTGACCGGCGCACCGGTGCGCCGCGACGGTCCGCCCGGGCAGGGGACCCTGGCCGACGCGTCCCGTCCGGGGCGGCGGGCCTGGAGCTTCCCGGACCTCGACGTCCCCGAAGCCCCCGTGGGGGAGGAGTTCGCCCGGGGCACGGCGGCCGGTCTTCCGGAGATCGCGGAGCGCGACCTGGTCCAGCACTTCACCCGCCTGTCCCAGATGAACTACGGCGTCGACACGGGGTTCTATCCGCTCGGCTCGTGCTCGATGAAGTACAACCCCAAGGTCGCCGAGACCGCCGCCGGCATCCCGGGGTTCCAGCGGCTGCATCCGCACCAGCCGGAGGACACGGTGCAGGGAGCCCTCGAGCTGCTGTGGCGCCTGGAGCGGGCCCTGTGCGAGCTCACCGGCATGGCCCGGGTCACGTTCCAGCCCCCGGCCGGCGCCTCCGGCGAGCTGACCGGCCTGCTCATCATGCGGGCGTTCCACACCAAGAACGGGAACCCGCGCCGGCGCATCGTCATCCCGGACTCGGCCCACGGCACCAACCCGGCCAGCGTGACCCAGGCCGGCTACCAGGTGGTGCAGGTTCCCTCCGACGCCCGGGGCCTGGTGGACCTGTCGGCCCTGGAGAAGCTGGTGGACGAGGACGTGGCCGGGTTCATGCTGACCAACCCGAACACGCTCGGCCTGTTCGAGGAGGAGATCCGGGGCATCGCCCGGGCCATGCACGAGGTGGGGGCGCTTCTCTACTACGACGGCGCGAACCTCAACGCCATCATGGGGCGAGTCCGGCCGGGGGACATGGGCTTCGACATCGTCCACATGAACACCCACAAGACCTTCGCCACGCCGCACGGTGGGGGTGGGCCGGGCGCCGGTCCGGTGGCGGTGACGTCGCGCCTCGCCCCGTTCCTGCCGGCGCCGACCGTGGAACGCCGGGACGGGGATGGCGGGCGCTTCTTCCTGGACCATGACCGCCCGGATTCGATCGGGCAGATCCACGGGTTCCACGGGAACTTCGGGGTCCTGGTGCGGGCGTACGCGTACGTCTTCCTCCACGGCGGCGACGGACTGAAGGCGGTGGCGGAGCGGGCGGTCCTGAACGCCAACTACCTGGCCCAGAAGGTCCGGGGTTCGTTCCCGCTGGCGTTCCCCGGGCGGCCCATGCACGAGTTCGTGTCCACGGCCAAGCCGCTTCGCAAGCACGGCGTCCGGGCCATGGACGTGGCCAAGCGGGTGATCGACCTGGGGTTCCACCCCTCGACCGTTTACTTCCCGCTGGTGGTGGAGGAGGCCATGATGGTCGAACCCACCGAGACGGAGTCGAAGGAGACCCTGGACGCCTTCGCCGAGGCGCTGCTCCAGGCGGCTCGGGAGGCCGAGTCCGACCCGGACGTCCTGCACGAGGCGCCGGTGACGACGCCGGTGCGCCGGCTCGACGAGGCCAGGGCCGCGAGGAACCTCAAGCTCCGCTGGTAGCGAGCCGCCCCCGGTGATCCGCGCGCTGCTGTTCGATTTCGACGGGCTGATCCTGGACACGGAGAGTCCGGCCTATCGCTCGTGGCAGGAAGTGTTCGGCGAGCACGGCCACGAGCTCCCGCTGGCGGACTGGGCGGCTGCCGTGGGCACCCTGGGCGGATTCGACGCAGTCGCTCACCTGGAGGAGCTGACCGGTCGGCCGGTGGACCGCGACGCGATCCGGGCTCGCCGGCTCAGCCGGAAGACCGAGCTGGTCGCCGCCGAGACGGTGCGGCCCGGGATCGTGGACTACCTGGACGGGGCACGCCGCCGGGGACTCGCGGTGGCCATCGTGTCGAGTGACAGTCGCGAGTGGATCGAGGGGAACCTGAGGAAGGTCGGGCTCGTCGACGGCTGGGCCGGGATCTTCTGTGCCGATGGCGACCGGGACAGGGCCAAGCCGGCGCCCTGGCTGTACCTGGAGGCGCTCGGCGCCCTCGGCCTGAACGCCTCGGAAGCGGTGGCGCTGGAGGACTCGCCGAACGGCGTCCGCGCGGCGAAACGGGCCGGACTGTTCTGCGTCGCGGTGCCGAACCCGGTGACCGAGGGCATGGACCTGGCACACGCCGACCTGCTGGTCCCGTCCCTGGCCGATCTTCCCTTGGACGATCTGCTCCGGCGGGCCGGCGGGGGAGGGGAAGGGGGAGTGGGGGACTGAGGAGGATCCCTCCCCCGGCGGGGGAGCAGCCACAAGGGGCCTGCCCGCCCGGGGAGAGCGCGGCACGAATCACACGGGTGTGATTTCCGTCGGTGGGCTCGGGTAGGATGCCGCCGTGCAGCTGAGAATCGACCCCTCGATTCGCGCCGATCACGGCGAGCTGCGTCAGTTCGTGGTGGCCGGGTTCGAGGGCGTGGACGCGACGGGCGTGGTGGTCCTGGTGGAACGGGCCCGCGGGCGCCAGGACTCCTTCACCGGACGGGCTTACGGGCAGCCCTTGCGGAGCATGCGGCGGTGGCCGGGCGTCCGGTTCGTGGTCCGCCTGCGGATCCCGGCGACCCTTCGGAACCGGGGCTACCCGATGACCCACCGGTACCGGGGCAGGAAGACGGCCCCCTGGATCACGGTCTCCACGTGGCGGGAGCGCCTGGTGGCCCTGGCCGCCCACGAGGCCTGCCACGTCCGCCAGTTCCGGGAGGGCACCCGCCGCTCCGAGGTCGAGGCGGAGCGATGGGCCCTGGCCGTCCTCCAGAGCTGGGTGGGCGGGTCCACCGTGGCCGGCGACGTCACGCCGTCAACCCCGAGGCAGCTGGAGCTGTTCGCCTTACCGGCGTGAAACGGGAGCGAGGTTCGCGGCGACTCGCACGGAAACCCGCAGGTAGACCCGCCAGGGGAGGGGCCGCGCCGCCCGTCCGCGCGGCGTCCCCACTCTCATTGGCTAGTTTCCATAATGTTCATTATGGGCGATTGAGTAGGCACAACGCGGAAGGACAGAAGTGCCGAGCCGGCGCTCTCAGGACGTCGTGGTGGGCGCGACGGGCGGCTCTTCCGGCTCGAGCGTTTCGGGTCGATCCGGCGGCTCCGTGTTCGGCCCGGGGGCCGGTTGCGATTCGACCGCATCCCGGGAGCGCATCTCAGCGGCGGTACCGGAGGGCATCGCGGATGGCATCGCCGAAGGGTCGGGGCCCGGAGCCGCGGCGGGCCTGCGCCGGCGCGAGGCCAGGCCGAGGCGGTCGCGCAGGCCCCACAGAGCCACCAGCCCGAGGGCCTCGAAGACGATACGGCGGGAGATCTTGGAGTGGCCGTGCTCGCGCTCCCGGAAGGTGATGGGGACCTCGCCGACGGCGAACCCGGCTAGCCATGCCCGGTACGCCAGCTCGATCTGGAAGCCGTAGCCCTCCGAGTGGATCCCCTCCTGCAGCAGGAAAGCCAGAAGGTCGCGCCGGTACACGCGGAAGCCGGACGTGGCGTCTGCCACGGGGAGGCCGAGCACGGCTCGCGTGTACAGATTCCCTCCCCGGGACAGGGCCCGCCGCAGGAGCCCCCAGTTCGCGACGGAGCCGCCCGGCACGTACCGGCTCCCGATCACCAGGTCGCGGCGCTCGGCGGCGGCCAGCAGCGCGGGGAGCTCCTCCGGCCGGTGCGACAGGTCGGCGTCCATCTCCACGACGAGGTCGCGCCTCTCCTCCACGGCCCGGCGGAACCCGGCCACGTAGGCCCCCGCCAGCCCTCCCTTGCGGGGTCGCTCCATCAAGTGGACCCGGGGCTCCCGTGTCGCGATGCGGCGCACGACCTCCCCCGTCCCGTCCGGTGAGCCGTCGTCCACCACCAGCATCTCGACGCGGTGGTCCGCCGCCAGCGTGAGGCCGATGACCGTCTCGATCGTCTCGCGCTCGTCGTACGTGGGCACGATGACCAGGATCCGCGCGGATGCCGGCAACGGCGCGATGGTCCGCGCGACCTTCCGGCGCCGCGGCCGCGCCACCATCATCAGCCCGGCCAGTCCGAGCGACGCCCACGGGAGGTAGTCCCCGAACCGCGTGTAGATGGTCCGGGCCGTGGAGGCCCGGATGGTGTGGCGCTCCAGCGCCAGCTCGAACAGCCCGGTCGGGTCGTGGACCCCGCCGTGCGGGTCGATGAACGCGCTGATCCCCGAGATCGCCGCGTGCACCACCCACCGGCCGTTCTCCACGGCCCGGAACCGACTCATCAACAGGTGCTGGCGGGACGCCGCCGACCGTTCGTAGGAGGCGTTGTTCGTGGACACCACCAGGAACTCCGCTCCTCGATCGACCAGCCGCCGATCGAGGGAGGGGAACGTGTTCTCGAAGCAGATCAGGTCGGCGAAGCGGAGCCCGTCGAACCTGAGCAGGTGGGCACGTCGGCCCGGCGTGAGGTCCCGGGGGATCTGCTGGAGCGCCGAGATCCAGTCCAGGTACTTCCGCCACGGCACGTACTCCCCGAACGGGACCAGGTGGACCTTCGTGTACTTCGCCGCGATGTGTCCCCGGCGGTCGTACAGCAGGGCCTGGTTGTACTGGCGGCCGTTCGGGGAGCCGGTGATGGCGCCGACGAGGGTCGGGGTGCCGGCAGCGCGCACCGCCCACGTCACGATCCGGCCGAACGTGGGATCGAGTTGCGGGTCGACGTCCACGGCATCCTCCGGCCACACCGCGAGGTCGGGCGGATCCGGAGCGAGCCGCCGCTCCAGGGCGGCGTGGTTCCGCGCGATGGAGAGGTCCTCCTGGAACGGGTCCGGCAGGGCCTGCTCGTGGTCGTTCCCCTGGACGATGGCCACGTCGAGCCGCCGGCCGTCCGGGGCCGGGATCCGGATCAGCCCCGGCAGCAGCACCACGGCGAAGGACACCGCCACCAGTCCCGCCGCGGCGGCCCGCCGCCTTCCCAGCCGTTCCATGGCCAGCAGCACCAGCGCGTTCACCAGCACCACCGCGAAGGAGATTCCCCACACCCCCGTCCAGGAGGCCAGAGGCAGCAGGAACCCGTTGTTGGCCTGGCTGTATCCCACCCCGCCCCAGGTGAACCCCCCGAGCGGCCACAGGCCCCGGAGGTATTCGATCCCCGTCCACAGGGCGGCCAGGCCCAGGGCGAAGCGGACGGGCCGGCGCCGTCGGGCCACCAGCGGCGCGAGCAGGCCGAACAGGCCCGGGTAGGCGGCCGAGGCCAGCGACAGCGCCCCCCACGCCAGCCAGCCGAACAGGCGGATCCAGTACAGGGTCGACGCGAAGAACACGAACCCGAACGCGAACCCAGCCAGGAGCCCGCGCCAGGGCGTCGAGCGCGAGAGCACCCACAGGAACGGGATCATCGCGACGAAGGCGAGGGGCCCCAGGTCCGCCGGAGGCAGGGTCAGCGACAGCAGGTACCCGGACAGGGCCGACAGGACGAGGGAGATCGGGAGCGGGAGGCGGGGCTCCTTCGCCTCCCCTGCCGGCTGGCTCAGGCTCAGGCGCAGTCGCGACAGAACATGCGGTCCCTGTCCGCGAGTTGCGCTCGGTGCTTCACCAGATGACAGTTCCTGCATACGAACTCTTTGTCCGAGGGCGGGACCACCTTGACCGCCAACGGCTCCAGGCGCTCCTCGCGCCCCAGAGCCAGGATGGAGTCGTCGTCCTCTTCCTCTTCGGCGGGCGTTCCCTCACGCTTGGCCAGCAGCTCCTCGAGGCTGGACTCGACCTCCCCCTCGTCCGGTTCCCGAGCGGCGGCGGCAGCGGGGGCGGGGGCCTCTTCTTCTGCTTCGTCCTCGAGCCCGTCGAGGTCGTCATCCTCGAGCGATTCGTCGACGTTCTCTTCGATCTCTTCCATCTGTTTCCTCGAATCCGGTGGCAAATGAGTCGGGGGATTGTACTCCCGGCGCTCGGGCGTCGTGCCCGAATCGCTGGTGTTCAAACCGTTCGGCGAGGAGGTTTGTTCCGGGGTGGAGGAAAGATGTCCTCGGCGCCCCCGGGACAGCTCGTCGTCGGGCGGGTTTGGGGTCAGTGACGGGTCCGGCGTGTCCGCGGAAAACACGCAGGAAAACAAAGGACCCAGAGACCTTTGGTGCCGCAGCGCCGGGGCGCTGCGTTCTCTACTCAGCCTCTGGGTCCTCGTACCTCCGGTCGCCCGGCGGCGTGCGTATGCTAGGGCTGCCGGGCGCAGGGTGTCAATCCCCTGTTGAGGGTCGGGTGCGGATGGGTCGAGCCTTGCCGGCCCCGGGCATCAAACCCTCGACGTTAGCTCAAGGGTTTCGCGGCGATCGTCCCGCTCCCCCACTCTCCGCCGCCTTTGGGTCCCAAGGGAGTTCGACCCACCGGCCGTCAGCGCGCGTAGACCTCGCGCCCCATCGAGACGGTGAGCACGGGCCGCAGGCCCCGCACCGAGGCCGCCGCCGTCGGGTCCTCCTCGTAGGCGGCGAAATCGGCATGGAACCCCGGCTCGAGGCGCCCCTTCTTGTCGTCGAGGTGCGCCAGGGCCGCGCTTCCCTGGGTGAACAGGCGAAGCGCCTCCTCCCGGCTCAGCCGTTCCAGGGGGTCGTGGTGGCTCTCCAGGGCGGCGATCCCCTCCATCGGATCGAGGGCCGTGACCGGCGAATCCGAGCCGGCACCGAGCACCAGGCCGCGGAGCATCAGGGTCCGGAACGGGTTCATCCCGGCGGCCCGTTCCTCCCCCAGACGCTGCTCGTACATCCCGCCGGCCTGCCCCCATGTGGCGTCGAATGCCGGTTGGACGGATATGGTCAGCCCCAGCGCGGCAGCCCGTTCGACGTGGTCAGGTGTCGGGAGCTCGAAGTGTTCGATCCGGTGGCGCCGGGCCCGGAAGTGCCGCCGCGACCTGGAGTCCAGCGTCGAGTAGACCCGCTCCCAGGAGGAAACTGACTGCTCGATGGCGGCGTCCCCGATGGCGTGGACGCCAACCTGGAGCCCGGCCAGGTGGGCATTGTGGAAGAACTCCACGAGCTCGTCGGTCTCGATGTACCCGACGCCCCGCCCTTCTCCGTTCACATAGGGCCGCGACAGGTACGCCGTTCGCGCGCCCAACGAGCCGTCCAGGGACAGGTCGCCGCCGATGCGAGGAAGCGCGAAATCCATGACGAACGGGATGTCCATGGAGGCCACGTACGGGATGGTGTCCACGGGGAGCCGGTCGCGGTGGGTCATCAGGACCTCGAAGTCGCGAGGGCCCCGCGAGTTCGGGATCGCCATCTCGTGGACGGACGTGATCCCGCGCGAGGCGGCCAGCGCGGCCGCCCGCAGCTGGTACTCCTGCACCTCCCGATCGGACAGGCTCTCGTGGAACCATCGCTGGAGCGCCCAGTTCGCCTCCTGGCGGACCACCCCGGTCGGCTCGCCGGCGTCGTCGGTCTCGACCCCCCGCATGCCGAGAACGCCCGACTGCCGCAGGGCCGCCGAGTTGGCCAGGCTGATGTGCCCGTCGGCCCGGACCACGATCAGCGGATCGTCGCTGGCCCGGTCGAGGTCGCCGATCGAGGGCAGGTGGGGACGATCCCAGGTCGTCTCGTCGAAGCCGTGGCAGAGTAGGGCCCCCTCGCGCCCGGTGGCGGCCTCTCGGGCCACCGTGGCCACGAGAGCCTCCGCCGAGCGAGCCTCGTCGAGTGCCGGCCCGCTCTGGTCGATGCCGGTCCCGGTGAGGTGGACGTGGGAGTCGATGAACCCAGGAAGGATGGTCGTCCCCGGGAGGTCCACGACTCGGTCCGCCGCGGGAGGTTCGCCGGTGCCCACCCGTTCCACGTGCCGCTCGTCCACGAGGAGCCACTCCCCCACCGCGGGGTGCGTGAGGGTCGCCACACGGGTCACGAGGTAGAGGGTTCGCATGGAGTCGCCGATTATAGGCAGCCGTTCTCGCGGCACGGCCCGAAAGCAGGGCGCGGCCCATCAGCCGGAGTGCGAGGAACACTGCGAGGCCCAGGTTCATCATCGTCCCAGCCCCCAGCCGGCGGTGGCCTTCCCGTCGGGCGACCGGCCGTGGTGGCGGAGGAACGTTCGGGCGGCCCGGCCGCCCGCCACCGCGACGGCCACGGCCACGGCTCGACGAACGAACGGGCTGGGCTCATCCGCCAGGCCGGCCGCCCGTTCCATGACCGCGCGAGGAGCTGTTCGCGCCACCGCCCGCCACGCCCAGGCCCGGATCAGCTCGTGCTGAACCGGGTCGTCTGCCAGCGACCCGATGAGAGCGCCCTCCGGCGCGCCCAACCGGAGGCGAGCCAGTCGTCGAAGTGCCCCCAGGATGCCCAGAGCCCGCTCGTTGCCGGCGTGCGGCGCCTCACGGCGGGCGGCGTCCGCCTCCGCATCGGAGGGGACGGGCTGGTCCAGGCCCCCGGGTGATCGCTCCAGGAGGAGGAGGTCCCGGTCGGGGGCCTCGTCTCCCCGGGCTCCCGTGGCGGTCGGGTGGCGAGCACGAGTCGGACCGGCGCATGAGCCCGCCACCGCGCCACCCATCGATGGGTCGTCGCGGTCCACGATCCGGCACTTCTCCTCGGCCAGCCGGAGGCCGAGGCCGGCCAGGCAAGCCCCGAGCCGCTCCAGGATCTCCTCCCCGGCCGAGCGCTCGCGCGCCGTGACGACCAGGTCGTCCACCCATCGCACGTGCCCCCAGCCCGCCGAGGCGATCTCACCGTCCAACCGGGCCAGCACCACGTTGGCCAGCACCGCCGAGGGCAGCGGCCCGATCGGTAGCCCCGGTCTCCCGGCCGATTCCCACCGGTGCAGCAGGCGGCCCACTGCCGCCACGGCCTCCCCGTCGCACCCGGCTCGGCGCAGCGCCTCCATCACGACCCCGGGACGCACGCTTGCGTAGAAGTCGCGGACGTCCGCCAGGACCACGGTTGCCGGCCACTGCGAACGCAACCGTTCCACGTGGCGGCGCCACCGGACCCGTGCCGTCCCGAACGGCTCCAGGCGCAGCCGGCCCCCAGCGGCCTGATCCACCGATGCCCGGTTCGCCCTCACCGCCGGATGCATGGACCGCTCGATCCGTGCGGCCAGGCGGGCTCCCAGGGCGCTGTACTCGGCCTCCTCCACCGGATCCAGGAGCGTCAGCCACCGCAGTCCGTGTCCGCTGGCCTTGGGAACGGGAAAGCTCGACGTCCCGAGCAGCGGGAACGGGACTCCCCGAACGAAGGCGCGCCGCGCGTCGGCGAGGCCGGCGACGTCCGGAAGCCCCGTCCGCCGCTGGCCACGCGCGAGCTCGCCCCACGCGATCGTGAGGGCACCGTGCCGGTCCGTGATCCCTCCTCCTTCGCAGACCCGGGAGAGGGTGGGCCGTGCGGCGCCTTTGTACCGTCCGCGCCGGGCTCACGGCAATGACGAGATCGGGTGGAATTTCCTCCGCCGCCCGGACGCACCCGCATCCCCGGAGGACCGACATCGAGACCGGACGGGGGACGGCACGGGTGGACCGAGCGGACCGAGCGGACCGAGCGGACCGAGCGGGCACCTATGATGGTGGCGTGCTCGACCACCGAGATCTCGAGATCCTGGCCGCCCTCCAGGAGGATGCCCGAGCCACGTACGCCGACGTGGCCCGCCGGGTGGGGCTGTCACCCTCCTCCGTCCACCAGCGCGTCCGGAAGCTCGAGGAGTCGGGCGTCATCCGCGGCTACCGGGCCATCGTGGACCCCGAGGCCGTCGGGCTGTACGTGACGGCGCTGGTCTCGGTGATGCCCCTCGACCCGAGGCAGCCGGACGACCTCCCCGTGCGCGTGGAAGAGCTGCCGGAGATCGAGGATTGCCTCAGCGTGGCCGGCGACGAGAACTACATCCTGAAGGTCCGGACCCGGACCACCGCCGACCTCGAGGACCTCCTGCGCCGGCTCCGGGAGAAGGCCGGCGTGCAGACCCGGACCACCGTGGTCCTGTCCATCCCCTTCGAGGGCCGCCCCATCCGCGCGTAGGTGGCAGGGCCGCCCCATCCGGGCGTAGGACCCGGGGCGGCGCGCCCGAGCGGCGCCCGCCCCTCTACCGGCGAGAGGCCAGGCGGGCGTGCTCGTTATGGCGGATGGCCGCCGCACCTCCGGCCGCAAGCACGGCCACGGCAAGAGCGCACCCCACGCCCGACGACAACGCCATCGCGTGGACGACCCCGAGCCGGGACGGGTCGCCCAGCCAGGCCAGCCCGATGCTTCCCACGGCGGAGGCGAGCTCGGTGGTCGCCGCCGCGACGCTGTAGGCGCGGCCCCGCAGGGCGTCCGGCAGGCTCTCGGCGAGCGTGGCCGACAGTGGGATGCCGACCCCCGCGTCGGCCAGCCCCGCCACCAGCGCGATGGGGAGCAGGGCCAGCAGGCCGGGGGTCCCCAGGATGGCGAGGAACGCGCCGAGCCCCAGGACGGAGGCCACGGCCCACGGCACCCGGCTGTGGCGCGGGTCCCGTGCCGCGATCACCAGGCTCGACACCACCGTTCCCAGTCCGGCGAAGGCCAGGACGATCCCGTACTCCCCTCCCGGCCGGCCCAGGTCGTCCCGTACGTACACGACGAGCAGCGCCACGATCCCGCCCCACCCCAGCGACAGGGCCGCGTTCAGCAGCGTGTATGCGCGCACCGCCGGCACCGCCACCAGCCCCCGGACGCCGTCACGGAGCTCACGGAGCGCGGAGGGCCGTTCGCTGGTGGGAGCGGGCCGCCCCCGAGGCCGGAGCCCCAGCAGGAACAGCGTCGCCACCACGAACGAGGCCGAGTCCACGAAGAAGGCCGCTCGGGCTCCCACCAGCAGGACCACCAGGCCGCCGAACGCCGGCCCCACCGTGTGCAGCAGCTGGTGGGTCGTCTCCACCACGGCCAGCGTGGGCACCAGGCGCTCCTCCGGCGCGATCAGGGGCAGCAGCGCCGACCGGGCCGAGCGGAACAGCGGGCCGAACGCCGCGCTGGCCAGCGCGATCACGTAGATCTGCCACAGCGTGGTGGTGAACGGCAGCACCGCCACCAGCCCCGCCCGCGCCAGGTTGCTCACCACCATCACCGCACGGCGGTCCAGCCGGTCGGCCAGTAGGCCCGCCAGAGGGCCGATGGTGAACCAGGGAACCGACCGGAGCCCCAGGGCCACGCCCACCGCTGCCGGGCTGCCGGTGAGCTTGTTCACGTAGACCGCCAGCGCGATGAACGTGACGAACGACCCCGCGTCGGAGACCCAGTCGGACATCCAGAACGCCCGCAGCTCGCGGTCGCGGAGCACGCCGAAGATCGACGTCACGTGGCGGAGGGGTCGGGCAGGCATGTGATCGATTATCCCCGGCCGGCTCGGGCCTGCCGGCGTGTGCCCGGGAGAGGTCAGGCTCCTCGCGCGATCCGGCGGCCGATGATCATGCGCTGGACCTGGTTCGTCCCCTCCACGATCTGGAGGGCCTTGGCCTCTCGCATGTACCGCTCCACCGGGTATTCCTGCATGTAGCCGTACCCGCCGTGCAGCTGCACCGCGTCGGTGGTGACCCGCATCGCGTTGTCCGAAGCCATGAGCTTGGCCATGGACGCTCCCACCGAGTACTCGCCGCCGGCGTCGCGGACCCGGGCCGCCTCCCGGTACAGCCGCCGCGAGGCCTCGATGCCCGTTGCCATGTCGGCCAGCATGAACTGGAGGGCCTGGTTCTCGATGACCGGCCGGCCGAACTGCTCCCGTTCCCGGGTGAACGCCACCGACGCCTCCAGCGCCGCCTGGGCCAGACCGACCGAGCAGGCCGCGATCCCCAGTCGCCCGCCGTCGAGCGCGGCCAGGGCCACCGTGAACCCGATGCCCTCCTCCCCCACCAGGTTCGCCGCGGGGATCCGGCACCCCTCGAAGAGCAGCTCCCGCATGGGCGAGGAATGCCAGCCCATCTTGTCCTCGACCCTGCCGAACTCGAATCCGTCCCACCCCTTCTCCGCGATGAACGCCGACACCCCCGCCGGGCCCTCTTCGCCCGTCCGGGCCATGACCAGGTACACCTCGGCCTCGCCGGCGTGGCTGATGAAGCGCTTCGACCCCCGCACCACGTAGGCGTCGCCGTCCCGGTCCGCCCGGGTCCGCAGGGACGCGGCGTCCGAGCCCGAGGAGGCCTCGGAGAGCGCGTACGCCCCCAGCCACTCCCCCGCGAACAGCCGGGGCAGGTAGCGCTCCTTCAGGGAATCCGAGCCGAACTGGTGGATCCCGAACGAGCACAGGTGATGCACGGAGAGCCCCACACCCAGGGCGAGGTACCCGCGGGCCACCTCCTCCAGGACCGCCAGGTACAGCAGATACGACTGGCCGCCGCCCCCGTAGCGCTCGCTGTACGGGATGCCCGCCAGGCCCATCTCGCCCAGCTCGGAGAACAGCTCTCGAGGGAACTGCTTCTTCTCCTCGTAGGAGGCCGCGGAGGGGGCGGCCCGGTCGTCGGCCCACCGCCGCACCGTCCCCACCAGCTCCCGTTCCTCCTCCGAGAGCCCGAAGTCCCTGTCCACGAGAGCAGCGTATCTCGTGCACGGCGGCCCGTGCTCCGCTCGGTATCCTGTCGCAGATGCGCCTGTACAACGCGCTCTCGCGCCAGGTGGAAGAGGTCAAGCCGGACGACGGACGGACCGTGAAGATCTACTCCTGCGGCCCCACCGTGTACCGCTACGCCCACATCGGCAACATGCGGACCTTCATGCTGGGCGACCTGATCCGCCGGGTCCTGCGGTTCGAGGGCAAGGACGTCGTCCAGGTCATGAACATCACCGACGTGGGCCACATGACCGACGACGTGTCCGCGGAGTCCCGCGATCGCATGGACATCGCCGTGGCCGACGAGGGCCTCTCGCCCCGGAAGATCGCCGACAAGTACACGGCAGCCTTCCTGGAGGACGTCGACGCGCTGAACATCGAGCGCGCGGACGTCTACCCGAAGGCCACGGACCACATCCCCGAGATGATCGAGCTCATCGGGCGGCTCATGGACAAGGGCCTGGCCTACGAGGTCGAGGACAACGTGTACTTCGACGTGCACGCCTTCCCGGCGTACGGGCGGCTGTCCGGCAACACGCTGGAAGCCCTGCGGGCGGGTCACCGCCAGGAGCTGGAGGTCGACCCGAACAAGCGCCACCCGGAGGACTTCGCCCTGTGGAAGCGGGCCGGTCCGGGCCGGTTGATGAAGTGGCCGAGCCCGTGGGGCGAGGGCTTCCCCGGCTGGCACATCGAGTGCTCGGCAATGTCCATGAAGTACCTGGGCGAGCGGTTCGACATCCACACCGGCGGCAACGACCTGAAGTTCCCCCACCACGAGGACGAGGTCGCCCAGTCCGACGGCGCCACCGGCCACCAGGTCGTGTCGATCTGGGTGTACGGCGGGTTCCTCCAGCAGTCCGGCCAGAAGATGGCGAAGTCGGCCAAGAACATCACCCGCGTGACCGAGCTGGCCGAGGCGGGAATCGACCCGCTGGCCTTCCGGCTGCTGTGCTTCGGAACCCGCTACCGCAGCGAGACGGATTTCTCGTGGGAGGCCCTGGAGGGCGCCAACCAGCGCCTCCGCCGGATCCGCCGGCTGATGGCGGACTGGAAAGGGGGCGAGCGCCCCGCGACGTCCTCTCCCCCGGCGGAGGAGCTGGACCGCCGGTTCGGGGACGCGGTGGCCGACGACCTCAACCTTCCCCAGGCGCTGGTCGTGCTGTACGAGGCGGTGGGGGCGAACCTGCCGGGAGGAGCGAAGTACGACCTCCTGGCCTCGTGGGACCGGGTGCTGGGCCTCGACCTCGAGCGCGTGGCGTCGGAGGACGTGGAGCTTCCGGCAGACGTCCAGGAGCTGGTCCGGGAGCGGGACGAGGCCAGGGCCTCCAGGGACTTCCAGCGCTCCGACGCCATCCGGGGCCGCCTGGTGGAGATGGGCTACGAGGTCATGGACACGCCCCAGGGCACCAAGGTCCGCCGCCTGGGCTGACGCCGCGGCGGCCTACGGCGAGGAGACCGCCGCCTCCAGCGTCCGCTCCATCACGCCTGAGCCCGCCCTTCGACCCATGGGCCCGAGCGCGGGAAGGGTGACCCCGGCGGCCCGGTACTCCTCGACCTTGGCCCGGACCGCGTCGGCGCTCCCGATACCCGCGTACTCGTCCACGAACCGTTCCTCCAGGGAGCCCAGCGCCCCCGCCATGTCGCCCGCCGCCATCTTCTCGTCGAACCCGGCCAGCGCATCCGGGTGCACGGCCCCGACCTCCTTGCGGTAAAAGGGCAGGTTCAGGTACGGGAAGGCCTGCGAGCGGAAGGCATCGCGGGCCGCGTCCAGGTCCTCGGTCACCGCCGCCGGGACCGCGGCCACCACCTCGAACTCCTCCGGCTTCCGTCCGTGCTCCGCGAGCGCCGCGTCGAGGATCGGCCGGATGGTCTCCCGGATGTGCCGGGGCGAGCACATCCACAGCACGATGCCGTCCGCCAGCTCCGCGGCGGCCCGGAGCATCTTGGGCCCCATGGCTGCCCACAGGATGGGGAGGTCCTTCCGGGCCCCGTAGCCGAGGAACCCGAACCGCGAGACGTAGTGGCGGCCCTCGAACGAACCGCCGTCCTTCTGGAAGATCTCCCGCAGGATCCTCGTGCACTCGCTGATGCGGCCCACGGGGTCGTCGAGGGTCAGCCCGTACCAGCCCTCGATGGTGATCTTGTGGCTGACCCCGATCCCCAGGCGGAGCCGCCCGCCGCTGATCTCGTCGAGCGTGGCCGCCTCCATGCCGAGCAGCGCCGGGTGGCGGAGCATGAACGGGACCACGCCCGTCCCCAGCCCGATCCGCTCCGTGGCGTGCCCGTAGTGGTTGAGGACCTGGAGGGGCTCACGCGAGGCGATCTGCGTGGTCCACACGCTGTCGTAGCCGAGGGACTCCGCCAAGCGGACCCGCTCCGTGGCTTCCTCCAGGGAGCGGCCCGCGTCGAGGAACGCGGCCAGGCGCACCATGACCTCGCATCCTAAGCCTCGAACGCCGAGAGG